>NZ_JBFTQH010000019.1:0-111782 GCF_056398905.1 Rhizobium sp. 01T417
TGCTCGGGCAGTAGCGTAAACTGCTTCGCAGTTTACGCACCGTGACAAAACCCAAAGGGTTTTGCACTTGGCGCGGGGTGGAGCAGCCCGGTAGCTCGTCAGGCTCATAACCTGAAGGCCGCAGGTTCAAATCCTGCCCCCGCAACCAAATTTACTTGCGACCCCGCTGCACACGCTGCGGGGTTTTCCTTTTTGACCGAAAGCGTCAGGATCCCGCTAGATCGAAGCGAACGTCGATCTCGATTTTTCCGTTCACCGGCGTGAGGATGATGTCCTTGACCAGCGAACGGATCACGTTCGCCGCTTCAATACACTTTTCCTCGGAAACGTCCTCGAGCGACTCGTAGAGTCGCTGAACCCGTGAACGAGACTGATAGTTTCGTATTGCATTTGGCACTACAAATCGCTATTTTCCTCGTAAAGGAGATATGTCATGGCCGCCACTGTCGAACGCAAGGAATATCCGATCTCGATGCGTCTGCCTGAAGCAGATGTTGCAATGATTGATCGCGCGGCAAGCCTGCGCGGCCGCTCGCGCACCGATTTTGTGCGGGAGGCGGCCGTGCGCGCCGCAGAGGAAGTCGTTATGGAGCAGGGGCTCATCCGCATGAGCCCTGAAGGCTTTGCCGATTTCATGGGTGTCTTGTCCCTACCGGTCGCTCCTGTTCCGGAGATGGTGGAACTGGTCAGGCGGCCCGCGCCGTGGGAAGTTGATTACGAGCCGAAGCAATAAACCGTGGCCTTATCGGCTCCAGAACCGCTTACGGCGGCGCGTGATGTTTCCGAATTTTCCTGCGGCAAGCCGACGCTCGATCATTGGCTGAAGACGCGCGCGCTTTCCAATCAGGAGAAAGGTTTCACGGCGGTTCTCGTCGTCCATGAGGGCGGGCGCGTCGTCGGGTATTACGGCCTGGCGCCTACCGCCGTCGTCCCTGCGATCCTCCCGCGCTCGATCCGCACCGGGCAACCGCCCGATCCGGTTCCCTGTCTTCTCCTCGGCCAGCTTGCCACGGATACGGAATGGGTGGGGATAGGCATCGGCACAGGTCTGGTGAAACATGCTCTTGAGCGTTGCGTCCAGGCCGCCGCTCTGATCGGCGGGCGGGCGTTGATGGTCAACGCCGTCGATCACGAAGCGGCGCAGTTCTGGCAGCGCCGAGGCTTCACGCCCTCGAAGGACGACCCGCTCGTCCTGTTTCGCTCCATCGCCGCAATCGTCGCATCGCTGGCGGAAGCGCGACAGCAAGAGCAAGGCGCATAACCTGAAGTCTTCACCGACGCCAAGCGGCTGTCCCTGATCCTGCCCGGTTCGGACATGCCGGTCGCCGACGATCGAGGGGATCGCAAGTAATGATTAAATCCTGCCCCCGCCGGCGATCGCCCGCATCATCGCGGAAGCCGCGCCTGGGACTGATATCGAGGCGATCATCGAAGTGGAGGATGGCCGCGAGGAGCAGCCGCTGCCGACCGAGAGCACGCTCAAGGCGCTGGTTGCATCGTAGGCATTATCCCATGGCTGCGAGCGGTATTCCTGCGGATCAGGCCAAAGCCGCGATCGTTGCTTGCGGTGGCGACACCTTCGTCTGGGCTGCCTGTGAAGAAGCAGACGCCCGGTCCATTCGCAGTTTTCTCAAGAGCCGCAAGCATGACCGAAAGTCGATGTATGTTGCCTGGTACTGGGAGCGGGATATCGCCCAGACGGTCTGACTGACAGTAGATGCAGTGCAAGCTGAGTGATGGCGAAAGCGATGCTGTCGAGTCTGAACGCGCGGCGATCGAAACCGGGCGAGGATAGTATCTTAAACTGCCGTCAATTGACCTTCGCGTGGCACGTCAGTGGCGGATGATCTCCTGCTATTGGCGACATTGAGTGCGTTTCGGGAGGCGGGACAAGGCAAGTTCCTGTCCCGCCACCGCCGAGGCCCTACCTCTTGACCGGTGCCGCGACAGCACGAGTTATCGCGTCGGTCTATCCAAAGTCCTAGCACCCGCATCAACGAGGTCGCTTTGGCGATCACGGCCGCGACGTAAAAAGCCAAATGACATGTTGAACCCAACGGATGGCGGCGCTTGCGTGAGAAACGACTGAAGGTGTTTCATAGTGGGGGTATGCCGCAGTCGATCCTTCGCGTACGAAGGTACCGAACCGGTAATCTCTTATCTAACGCGCAAATCTCTGTTCGAATCCCATCAAGACCGGCACTTTTACAAGTCTCCGTGCTATCAGGCCCCCGCAACCAAATTCCACTCAACGACAACGATGTATTGCCGCCGCTCAATCTGGAGGGTGGCATCGCGTATTCCTAATAATCGCCCGAAAACACGTGTGGCGAGAACTTTGACGAACCATCGTGGTTCACCAATAATAAAAGTGAACCAAGGAAAAACAGGTGCTTTGACCACTGCATTTACCGCGCGGGTTTCGGATGAAACCGCGAGCAAGCTTAATCAGATTGCGGAAAAGCTGGATCGCTCTCGCGCCTATATGGCTGCCGAGGCCATCGAGGCTTTCGTTGAGCAGCAGGAGTGGCAGCTTGCCGAGATCGAAGCCGGGTTGGATGCGGCCGATCGCGGCGAATTCGCCAGCGCCGAAGACGTGGCGAAGGTTGTTGGGAAGTACGCCAAGTCTGCCCGCCAATCATGAGCCGGAAACGTGTTCGCTGGACGCTTCGGGCGTTGTGGCGGCTTGATGAATCGGCGCTTTTTGAGCAGGACAATCCCGATGCGGCAGCGCGCGTGATTGCCAGAATTGTGACGGCCGTGGATATGCTCGCCGACTTGCCCGCAAGTGGGCGACCCGACCGTATCAACGGCACCCGCGAAGTGGTGTTGGCCGATATTCCCTACATCATCGCGTACCGCGTCGGTCGAGATATTGAGATCATCACCGTCATGCACGCCCATCAGCGGTGGCCACAGACGTTATGACATGCCGCGTCCGTCAGCCCGAGTCTTTGACAAATCCCCTTGGGGATAAGGGGAGGATGCCGGTCGGCACCGGGCGAAATAGGGGTTTACCCCGATTCATCGTCCGCTAAAATTGCACTTTGCTTCACTTGTCGCAGATGCAATCTCATCTTCGCTTCGACCCCCATTGATCTCAATGTGTTCGCCGAACACAAAGTGGGGAACAGAGCGCACACCCGCCTCTGCTGCATGGGCAGACTCCTGCGTAACGAGCTGGTGTTGCGCGGGATCTTGCGTGATTGCGCGAGCGTCCGCAATGAAGTGGTCACTTAGGGCTCACCTGCGTAGAAGCGGCAGCAACTGGTTACCCTGGCGTTTGATCTCCGCGAGGTAGGGCGTATCGGAGAGCACGAAATGGGTGATGCCCAGGTCCTCGTACTTGCGCAGGGACTTGGCGACGTCGGCCGCCGAGCCGACCAGCCAGGTCGTGCCGGCGCCGCCACCGCCGTATTTGCCGGGGGCGGTGTAGAGGTTGTCGTCCAGGACGTCTCCCGATCGATGCAGGTCGAACAGTCGCTGCTGGCCGACCGCGACTGCCCTGCGATGATCGCTCCAGCCGGCGCCATTGCCCTTGGCCATCTCTGCCACCTTTGCTTCGGCGTCGGCCCAGGCCTGCTCGGTGGTGTCGCGCACCAGCGTGGTGATCCTGAGCCCGAACTCGAGTGGCGGCAGATCTCGATCAAGCTCCCGGCTTAGCGCCTGCAGGCGCGCGATGCGCTCGCGGACACCATCGAGCGGCTCCCCCCAGAAGAGCTGGACATCCGCTTCGGTGGCCGCGACGCGCTCGGCCGCCTCGGAAGCGCCGCCGAAATAGAGCTTCGGGTGGCGACGATCGCCGTGCGCCTCGATGCGCGGAACGACGGTCGATTCCGCGACGCCAAAGTATTCGCCGTCATAGCTGACGTTTTCCTCCGTCCAGAGCCTGCGCACCAGCCGCATGAATTCCTTTGTGCGAGCGTAGCGCTCTGCCTGGTCTCCCTCCCGGTCGCCATAGGCCGAGAGATTGTCGAGGCCGGAGACGATGTTGACACGGACACGCCCGCCAGTGAGATGGTCGAGGGTGGCGGCGGCCGAGGCGAAGTTCGCGGGTCGCCAGTAACCCGGGCGGATCGCTATCAGCGGTTCGAACGTCGTCGTGCGTGCCGCAAGTGCAGCGGCAAGGGTAAATGTGTCCGGTCTGCCCCAACCCGTTCCGATCAGCGCACCCTTCCAGCCATGCTCCTCGAGCGCCCTGGCGTGTTCCGTCAACGTGGCCAGGCTGTTGTGATGTTCAACCACGGAATCGCCGCGATGCCCCGGCCTCGTGTCGTTCGGTATGTACCAGAGGAATTCGCTGTCTTTGTTCATCGTCGGCCTGTGCTTGTGAAATTAAATAGTAAAACCGGAGATCGGCGTCCCGCTATCGTGATGCGAGACGACCGAGTGCGTTGCGGGCGGCGATCGTCCGGATCATGTGGCTCTGCGGGGCATGGGAGCGGGCGGTGATGGCGTCTCGATGGTGGCGCTCGAGGTGGAAATCACGATTGAGGCCAGGGTTTCCGGCGAGCTCGAGAGAGAGGCTGGTGATCGCCACCGCATTGTCGATGACGACGTGGCGGACATGCATGCCGTCCATTCCAACGACCCTGCCAGCGTCGACGTCTTCGCCGAGCGAGCGCAGCAATCGGGCATTGGTTGCAAGCCGGACTTCGATCTCTCCAAGCCCATCCTGAATGCGCGGAACCGTCGATAGCGGAGCGCCGAGGCTTGCCGGCGTATGGTGGGCGGCGAAGGCGAGTACGCGGTCGCGGGCGGAAAGCGCCACGCCGTGGTAGACCGCTGATATCAGCGAGAAGAAGAAGGCGGTTGCATGTTCTTCGCGGCGCAGCGGTTCGGATGCCGGCTGGGATTCGATGATGTCGTCCAAGGGGATGACGACGTCGTTGAGGATGATATCATCGCTGGCTGTCGCATGCATGCCGGCGGCATTCCATGCCTTTTCAATCTGCAGGCCGGGGCTGTCGGTCGCAACGAGGAAGGAGGCCAGTCGCGGCTCCTCCTCGTCGGTCAGTGCCAGCAGCGACACCCATTTCAGCACGGGTGTGCCTGTCACGTAGCTCTTGTGGCCGCTGATGCGCCAGACGTCACCGTCTCGGCGCGCGATGGTCTCGGGCAGCGCGCCGTGGGCGGGAGAGCCGATGCGCGGCTCGGCCTGGGCAGCATTGATCAGGGCCGGCCCAAGCCGATTGGCCGTGAGTACCCGCTCGGCAAGGTGGTCCGGCCACTTTGCGAAGCGGCGCAGGCTGTAGTGGCTATTGTAGTGCATGGCGAGCACGAGCGCGGTCGAAGGTTCGCCGCGCGCGATCTCGCTGATGACGGCCTGCGCCTCGGCAAGGCCGGCGCCATGGCCGCCGTGCTCAGCCGCCGTCACCAGTCCGAGCAGGCCGGCGTCGAAGAGACGGGTGAAGTTCTCGAATGGAAAATCTCCCGTCTTGTCGTAATGCGCGGCGCGTCCGGCGAAGTCGACGGCGAGCCGTCGTGCCTTGTCCACCGGATCGATTTTTTCCTGAAGCATGGTTGTTCAATCTCCCGGTTCAGGCCACGGCACGCCTGTTGAAGCTGTCGATATGACGGCGGTCGACCCAGTCGGCGATGTCGAAGTCGGCGGCGAGGAAGCCGAAGTCGCGCAGAAAGTCCTTGTAGTGGCCGATCGCATCCACCAGTTCGGGCTGCAGGCCAAGGCCAAGGTGCTTGTGGATGTCGGGGCCATTGGCCGCGACAACCTGCTCTTCGGTGGCGCCGGCCTCCCGCGCGACGAAGCGCCTCGTTTCCTCGGGATGCGCTTCGGCCCATGCGCTGGCCTTAAAGATCGATTCCAAAAGGCGGGCGACGAGATCCGGCCGATCGTCGGCCAGAAGCTCGTCCACCGTCAAAACGCGCGGCGAGCCAGAGTTGATGCGGATCTTGGGATCGGGATGGAAGCCGAACTCGGCCACCTGCACTGCGCCAATCAGGTTGGCGACATTGATGCCGGCCGTGCCCTTCACATAGATTGCGTCGACGTCACCGCGAATGAGGGCTGCAACTTCCTCGCCATAGGGCTGCTTGCGCTTCAGCCCGAAGAGAGACGGGCCTTCCTGGGTCGAGAGCACGGAATCGGAAAGCGCGATATCGATGATCTCCACAGCGTCGAGCGCCAGCCCGTCAAGCGACAGCGCCGAAAGCAGCCCCTTCAACGCGGTGGCGCGCATGAAATCGACGATGCCTTCCGGGCGACGGGCAATGCCGAAACGGCGCCCCTTCAGGTCCTTCGTGGTCTTGATGCCGGTTTCCGGCAGGGTGATGATCGCCTGGAATTCATCGGTCCAGGTGATGCCCACGAGGCGTGTCTTGCGTCCCTCGGAGCGCGCGCGGATCGGCGGAACGTTGCCGCCATGGCGGAACGACCAGTCGAGCGTGTGGTTGAAATGGCTCTGGCGGATGTTGCGGTCGGGTGAATCGATGATCGACTTCAGCGTCACGCCGTCCTTGCGGAAGTTTTCCTCGAGATAGCCGAGTTGCGCGGCAAGGCCGACGGGCGTCGGCACCGGGCAGCGCGTGTACCAGATTTCGGAAATGGCATTGCCTGTTGTAGCTGGGCTTGTCATGGCGTTCCTCCTAGTGGCGCAGTCCGGCTTGCTTCATCAGGGGCAGGACGTCGGTGCCGAAGAATTCGAGATCGTCGCGGAAGTCGAAGAAGCTGAGCTGCAGGCCGTCGACGCCGGCCTCCTTCAGCTTGACGAACTGATCGACCACCTGTTCGGGCGAGCCGATGACGCGAATATTGCCGCCGATGGCGCGGTATGGATCCTGGGGATCGCGGCCCTTCCAGGCCTGCGCGTCCGAGTTCAGCGACTGGAAGCCTTGCGGCGAGCGTTGGTCGGCATGGGCGACGATGCGGTCGGCGAGTTCCCACGCCTCCTTCTCCGTCGGCCGGCAGATCACCATCGGATTGAGCAGCGTGCGCACAGTACGGCCGACGCTGATTGCCGAATCCTTGACCCGCTTCGTATGCGCCGGCAGCGATTCCAGTGCGCTGTTGATGTCGGCGCCGGTCGGGCTGGTGATGAAAACGATATCCGAATAGCGACCGGCAAAGGCAATTCCGGCATCCGAACCGGTGGCGTTGACGAGGATCGGGCGGCCGAAGTTTGGCTTCGGCGTGACAAAGCCGCCGCCGAGCTTCCAGCTGCTTTCGCCTTCGAAGGAGAAGTTCTCGCTGTCGCTCCAGAGGCGCTGGACGACCTCGAGGAATTCGGCGGCCAGTTCGTAGCGCTTGTCATGCTCGATGCGCGGCCAGCCGAACATCTCGTGCTCGACCGCCCGGTGGCCGGTGACCACGTTAATGCCCCAGCGGCCGCCGGTGATATGGTCGAGCGTCGCGCCGAACTTTGCCAGATGCAGCGGATGCCATGGACCATAAAGGACATGCATGGTCGAGATGAGCATAATCTTCTTGGTGAGGCCCGCCAGCGCCGCCGTCGACACGAAGCTATCCAGCGCCTGGCCGTCGAAGACGCCGCCATAGCCGCCCTTCGGCAACCATTGCGACAGCGCGAAGACGAGGTCGAAGCCGAGTTCCTCCGCTCTCAACGTCAAGGCCTTGTTGTAATCGAAGCGCCAGTCGGTCGATCGCTCGAGCGTCGATTGCGTCCAGCCCCCGGCCTGAATCGGCAAGAAGAGGCCGAGGAGAACGGGCTGCTTCAGCGCCTGGGATAGCGGGCTTTCCGGGAAGTCGGTGGGTGCCGCAAACTTCGGCAGGCCGACGATCGATCCGGGGGGATGTTGAATGGTCATGAGTATATTCCTGCTGGTTTGGCGTCAGGATGCTGCGACGTAGGCGAAGGCGAGGCTGCCTGCGATGCCTTCGCCGCCGACGGTGTGATCGGAGATGCGTTTGTTGTAGATCGTCAGTTCCGGCTGGCTGACGATGTCGATCGCGGGCACGTCGTCGACGAGGATTTGCTGGATCTCGCGCCACTGCTCGACACGCTTTGCCGGATCGACTTCGATCGCTGCGGCTTCGAGCAATTCATCGACCTTGGGATTGCTGTAGGCCGCGCCGTTCGAGAAGGGGACGCCAGGCTTGAAGTTCTTGCTCCAGTAGAGGCGCTGAACGCCGACCGTCGGGTCGAACAGGTTGCTCATGCCTTCGAAGGCGAAGTCGAAATCGCGGTCGGTGTAAATGCGCTTGGTGTAGGTCGCGAAATCCTGGCTGCGGACCTTGGCGTCGATACCCACCTTGGCAAGCGCCTGGCGGATATACTCCGAACCACGCGGATAGGTTTCGCCACTCGGCACGAAGTCGAGATTGATGCGCGCACGGATGCCGTCTGCGCCGCGCGGGAAGCCTGCTTCATCGAGAAGCTTCTCGGCCGCGGCGAGATCGATCGGATAGGTCTTGAGATCCGGCACGAACCATTTCGCGAGGTTGGGATTGATCGGGCCGGGGATCGCGGCGCCGTAGCCGTAGTTGATGGTGTTGAGAATGACGTTGCGATCAATGACGTGCGCAAAGGCGCGACGCACCCTCACGTCCTTGAAGAACGGGCGCTCGAGGTTGAATTCGATGCGGCTGACGCCGTTCTGGTATTGGTAGCCCTTGGTCTCGAAGGCGAGCCCTTCGGCGCTCTGCAGCCGTTCGAGGTCGCTGAGCGGCACGGGTGTCGACGGCGCCAGATCGATTTCTCCGGTCTCGATCGCGATCGAGCGGGCGGCGGCATCAGGAATGAAACGGATGATCAGCTGGTCGAGATAGGGGCGGGGCTGATCCCAGTAATCGGGGTTGCGTTCGTAGACGATGTGGCTGCCGCGCACCCATTCCTTGAACTTGAAAGGACCGGTTCCGATAGGCGCAAGATTGGCCGGATTTTCCGCAACCTTGGTGCCTTCATAGATATGGCGCGGCACGATCGGCGTTTCGGAGGCGGCAAGTGCGGTGATCAGATAGGGCGCGGGCTTGGAAAGCTTGAGGATGGCCGTCTGTGCATCGGGCGTTTCGATGTCGGTGAGATTGAGGAAGGTGTTGCGGCCGCGCGGGTGCACTTCCTTCAGGGTCTTGATCGAGAAGGCTACATCGGCGGAGGTGAAGGGCTGTCCGTCATGCCATTTCACGCCGTTGCGCAGCTTGAAGGTGTAGGTCAGGCCATCGGGGCTGACAGTCCACTCCTTGGCCAGCAGCGGTTTCGGATTGAGGTCGAAGTCATAGGTGAGAAGGCCTTCAGTGGTCTTCGGCGAGACATAGACCGCGTTATAGGCCGTATGGGCGATCGTCGTCAGGACGGGCGGCTCGGCTGCCAGTAGAAGCGTTGCCGTGCCGCCGCGCGTTGCGGTGGCTGCGAAGGCGGGAAGCCGTGCTGTCGCGGTGACGCCGAGTGCGACCGAGGCCAGAAGAAAGCTGCGGCGCGTGGGTGCGGGAAATAGTGACATCTTGTTCAACCCTCGTGATTCAGGGGCCGTCACGGCCCGCTTCAGTGTCATTCCGCGGATCGCGCCTGCTTTAGAGATTTTTGCCCCGTGACTGCTTTGAAGTGGGATGAAAACCTACGCAGTGTCGATATGCGGTATTATGTTTCAAAAAGCGCGCCAAATGGCGACATCGTTGGAATTATTTACCAATATGGATTTGACAAAACCCACAGAATTAGTCAACTACTGAGCGACGAGACGAGGTGAATTCTTTTCAGATCGCGAGGTGGGGCACATGTCGGCTTTAAGGCGGATCGGTCGAACGATCAGCAGGACGATCATTCAGGCCGTGCCCACGATGATCGGGATCGTCATCCTCAATTTCTTCCTGCTGAAGCTGGCGCCTGGCGATGCGGCCGATGTGATGGCGGCGGAATCCGGCTCGGCCACAGTCGAGACGATGGCGGCACTGCGCGAGCGCTTCGGGCTTGATAACCCGATCCTTGTTCAGCTTGCCAACTATCTGGACAACCTCGCGCATTTCAGCCTTGGCTTTTCGCCGCGCTACGGTATGCCGGTCGCCGATCTGATCGGCCAACGGCTGCCGGGCACGCTGGTGCTGATGCTGGCGGCATTGGCAATTGCAATTGCCGTCGGACTGCTGCTCGGTTCGCTGATGGCCGCCTTCTCCGGGCGCCTTCCCGATCGTATAATTTCCGTCGTCTCTTTGCTCTTCTATTCGATTCCCGGCTTCTGGATCGGCCTGATGCTGATCCTGCTCTTCTCGGTCAAGCTTGGATGGCTGCCGAGCGGCGGAGACAGCACGATTGGCTCGCGGCTGACAGGGTTCCCGGCGCTGCTCGACAGGGCGCGCTACATGGTGCTGCCCGCAACCTCGCTCGCGCTTTTTTACCTTGCGATCTATGCCCGCCTGACGCGCGCCTCGATGCTCGAAGTCAAGTCGCAGGATTTCGTGCGAACCGCGCGCGCCAAGGGTGTCTCGCCCTTCGTGTTGACGACGCGACACATCCTGCGCAACGCCCTGATCCCGATCACCACCATGGCCGGCATGCACTTTGGCGGGATGCTGGGCGGTGCGGTCGTGGTCGAGACCGTCTATAGCTGGCCCGGCCTCGGGCGGCTGGCGTTCGAAGCGGTCATGGCCCGCGATTTCAGCGTGCTGCTCGGCATTCTCCTCCTGTCTTCCTTCCTCGTGATTGTCGCCAATGCCGCTGTCGACCTGCTGCAGGCGTGGATCGATCCCCGAATTGGAGCAAGCCGATGAATACTCAAAAACTTGGAACACTGGCCGGCCAGGCGATAGACTTCGCGCCACAGAAAAAGGTCGAGCGCGATCAACCAGCACCGGAAGCGCCCAAGCAGCCGCGCTGGACACATATCCACGCCCCCGACGTCCGTGCCTCGGTTTCGGGTACGGCCTGGCGCGGCATGCGTCGGGAATTGAAAGTCTTCCTCGGCAACTACAATGCACTCTTTGGTACAGGCATTCTGCTGCTCGTTGCCCTGTCGGCCTTGCTGGCGCCGCTTCTCTTTCCCGGCGACCCGCTCGAGATGGTCGCGCGCCCCTTCCTGTGGCCCGGGCAGAACCCTGCCTATCCGCTTGGTACGGATTCCATGGGCCGCAATGTGCTTGCCGGCATCGTTCACGGCGCCCGTATATCGCTGACCGTCGGGCTGGCGGCCACCGCGCTCGGCTTGACTGTGGGGATCGCCATCGGCGCCGTCGCCGGCTACTTCGGTGGTCTGATCGACGATATCCTCGTCAAGTTTATCGAGATCTTCCAGACCATTCCGAGCTTCGTGCTGCTCGTCGTTCTCGTGGCAATCGCCCAGCCGACGACAGCGACCGTGACCATCGCCATCGCGATCGTCTCTTGGCCGACGGTGGCGCGACTGACGCGCGCGGAATTCCGGACCATTCGCGAGAAGGACTATGTGCAGGCTGCCCGCAGCCTCGGCTTCGGCCATTCCCGCATCATCTTCCGCGAGATCCTTCCCAATGCGCTGCCGCCACTGATCGTCACCTCTTCGGTCATGGTGGCAAGCGCGATCCTGATGGAATCGGCGCTCTCCTTCATGGGGCTTGGCGATCCCAACCGCGTCTCCTGGGGCTCGATGATTGGTGCAGGGCGCGATGTCATTCGCACCGCCTGGTACCTGACGGCGCTTCCCGGTCTTGCGATCGTCTTCTCAGTGCTTTCGCTCAACCTGATCGGCGATGGTCTGAACGACGCGCTCAACCCGCGCTTTTCGGAGGATCGCTGATGACGAAACTCCTTGAGGTTTCAGACTTCTCGGTGGGTTTTGGGGCCGCCGAACCTGTGAAGGGTGTCAGCTTTTCGGCCAATCCGGGCGAGATGCTCGCGATCGTCGGGGAATCCGGCTCGGGCAAGTCGCTGACGGCGCTCGGCCTGATGGGCCTGTTGCCGCGGCACGCAAAGGCTGGCGGGCAGATCCGCTTCGACGGCCGTGATCTTGTCGGTCTCCCGGAACGGGACCTGCGCCGCATCCGCGGCCGAGACATCGCCATGATCTTTCAGGAGCCGATGACCTCGCTCAATCCGGTGTTGACGATCGGCGACCAGATCATCGAAGTGCTGCGCATTCATGAGGATCTCAACCGGCGTCAGGCCCGAGAGCGCGCCATTGCGCTGTTGGATCTCGTCAGCATTCCAGAAGCCCGCCGCCGTATCGACGAGTATCCGCACCAGCTTTCCGGTGGCATGCGCCAGCGCGTCATGATCGCCATCGCTGTCGCCTGCAATCCGAAACTGCTGATCGCCGATGAAGCGACGACCGCACTCGACGTGACGATCCAGGCGCAGGTGCTGCAGCTGCTCGATAATCTTCGGGTGCAGCTGAACATGGCCGTCATTTTGATTACCCACGATCTCGGCATCGTCGCGCAATGGGCCGATCGCGTCGTCGTCATGTATGCCGGGCGCAAGATCGAGGAGGGACTTCCGGGCGAGGTGTTCGACAGGCCGTATCATCCCTATACGAATGGGTTGCTATCAGCCTCGCCGCGCCTGAAGGCGGACTATCACTACCGCGACGGACGGCTCTCGGAGATCCCGGGCTCGATCGTTTCGGCTGCCGGCGAGAAGGGCTGTTCGTTCCGTCCGCGTTGTCCGGTCGCGCGGCCCTCCTGCGCCTCCGTCGTACCGCAACTTATCGCACTGCCGGCCGGCCGGCAGGTGGCGTGCCCCTATGTTCCAGCCATTGCGGAGAACGCCCATGTCGCTTCTGTCGGTTGATCGGCTTTCGACCCATTATCCCGGAGCCGCTGGCACCGTGCGCGCCGTCGATGGCGTGTCGCTTGATATCGCCGAAGGCGAGACCGTGGCGCTGGTCGGCGAGTCCGGCTGCGGCAAGTCTACTCTCGGCAAATCGCTGGTGCGGCTCGTTGATCCATCGTCGGGGAGCGTCACTTTCAAGGGCAGGGACGTCACCGCCATGGCAGGGCGGGAACTGCAGTCCGTCCGGCGCAGCATCCAGATGATCTTCCAGGATCCGTTTGCCTCGCTTAACCCGCGGCAGACGATACGCACCATCCTAACGGCTCCTCTCGCGGTTCACGGTATCGGCGAGCGCAAGCAGCGCGAGGCGATCGCCGCGCAGATGGTGGCCCATGTCGGCCTGCCGGCGGATTCGCTCGATCGCTATCCACATGAGTTCTCCGGCGGCCAGCGCCAGCGTATCGGCATTGCCCGTGCGCTCATCCTGCAGCCGGAACTCGTCATCTGCGACGAACCTGTTTCGGCGCTTGACCTCTCGATCCAGGCGCAGATCCTCAATTTGCTGGTCGAGATGAAGACGGAGCTATCGCTTTCCTATCTCTTCATCTCTCACGATCTCTCGGTGGTTCGCTATTTCGCCGATCGCGTGCTCGTCATGTATCTCGGCCGCATCGTCGAGAGCGCTCCGACGAGCGAGCTGTGGAAGGGCGCCAAGCATCCCTATACGCAAGCGCTGCTCGCCGCCGTGCCCGATCCGTCGCGGCGCAAGCAGGCCGCGCCCATATCAGGCGATCTGCCGAGCCCACACAATCCACCGGCCGGCTGCCGCTTCCATACGCGCTGTCCGCTCGCCACCGATATTTGCCGGTCCGCAGATCCGGCATTCCGCCAGTTCGGCAGCGGCCACGCCGCCGCCTGCCATCACGCTCAGTAAGAAGGAGAATACAATGGTCGATTATCGTTATCTCGGGCGCAGCGCGCTCAAGGTGTCACCGCTCAGCCTGGGAACCATGATGTTCGGCGGCCCGACGCCCGATGACGTCGCGTTCCGCATCATCGACAAGGCGCGCGAGCAGGGCATCAACTTCATCGACACCGCCGACGTCTATCACGACGGCAAGTCGGAAGAGGTCGTCGGCAAGGGCATTAAGGCGCATCGCGATCACTGGGTTCTGGCGACGAAGTTTGTCAATTCGCATAAGAAGGGCCCGAACCTCGGCGGTCATTCCCGCAAGTGGGTCATCGAGACCGTCGAGAATTCGCTGCGCCGTCTCAACACCGACTATATCGACATCCTCTATTTCCACCGCGCTGTCTTCGATGCGCCGCTGGAAGAGCCGGTGCGCGCGATCGCTGACCTGATCCGCGCCGGCAAGCTCCGCTACTTCGGCGTCTCCAACTTCCGCGGCTGGCGCATCGCCGAAGTCGCGCAGTTGGCCGATGAACTTGGCATCGATCGTCCGGTCGCAAGCCAGCCGCTCTACAACATCGTCAACCGCACCGCCGAAGCCGAGCAGCTGCCGGCGGCCCATCACTATGGTCTCGGCGTCGTCTCCTATTCGCCGCTGGCCCGCGGTGTCCTGACGGGCAAGTACGAGCCGGGCAAGGAACCGGCCGCCGATACCCGCGCCGGTCGCGGCGACAAGCGTATCCTCGAGACAGAATGGCGTCCTGAATCGATCGCCATTGCCTCCGAGATCGCTGCCCACGCTACCCGCAAGGGCGTCTCTCCGACCGAGTTCGCGCTCGCCTGGGTGCTGAACAACAAGCTGATCTCGGCGGCCATCGCCGGTCCGCGCACGGAAGAGCACTGGGACAGCTACATCCGCGCGCTCGACGTCAAGCTCGACGCTGAGGACGAGGCGTTGGTCGACCGACTTGTCACGACGGGGCATCCCTCGACGCCCGGCTTCAACGATCCGAGCCATCCGGTCGAAGGTCGCGTGCCGCGTAACGCCGCAGGCGGTGCCGACAATGTCGTGCCGCTGACACGCGCGGTCGCCTGATCATGACTTCAGGGATCCGCCGATATGGCGGGTCCCTTCTTTTCTTTTTCCGGCCGAGAAGGTTTCCGCATGCCGAATACCGCTCCTTCAGCACTGTCCGCCACCCCGAAACCTGCGGAGGCGGTGAACGATCTCTCGACGCTATTGGCAAAAGTTCCTGATCTGGCGGCCGAAATCGCGAAGGAGGCGGCAAGACGCGATCTGGAAAGGGAGCTTCCATTCGAGGCCTTCCGCCTGTTCAAGGAGGCCGGTCTTGGGGCGCTGCGCATTCCTGTGGCGCTCGGTGGACCGGGTGGATCCGTTGCCGACTACATCGAAACGATCATGGCGATCGGCGCGGCGGATTCGAATGTCGCTCACGCGCTGCGCAGCCATTTCAATTTCACCGAAAGCCTGATCCTCAGCCCCAGCACTGCTATCGACCGAACACAGCTCAGTCGCGTTCTCTCGGGCAAGCTTTTCGGCGGAGCTCATACGGAGCAGGGCACCAAGCGGCCGGGCGAGGTGACGACACGTTTGACGAGATCGGAGGATAGTTACCGTCTCAACGGCCGCAAATGGTATGCGACGGGCACGGCGTTCTCGAACTTCGCGTCATTCAGTGCGAAGAACGATGACGGTGAGTTCGTGAGCGTTTTGCTTCCGGTCGATCGTCCCGGCATCACCATTCTCGACGACTGGGATGGCATGGGCCAGCGGCTGACCGCGAGCGGTGGTGTTCTGCTCGAAGACGTCGAGGTACTGCCGCATGAAATCTCCACGCGCGGCCTCAACACGCTCGTTGGACGCCACACCTCGACCTTGCGGCAGTTGCACCTTGCGGCGTCAATGGCGGGCGCTGTGCGTGGCGCGCTCGCCGAAGGGACGGAATATGTGCGCCGCCAGGCCCGCTCGGCAGCCCATAGCGCGGCAGAAACCGCCAGTGCGGATCCCTTCGTCCAGAAGATTCTCGGTGAGGTCGCCGCCGGCTCCTTTGCCGTCGACACGTTGATCCGTGAAAGCGCGCGTGCGCTCGACAAGACGGCCGCCGCGTTCGCCGCAGCCGATCCGCAGGCGCTGGAGACCGCGTTGATCGAGAGCGCGCTGACGACTGCACGCACACAGATCGTGGCTTCGCAGATTGCACTGGCGGCCGCAACCAACGTCTTCGAACTCGGCGGCGGCTCCGCGACGTCGCGCCATCTCAATCTCGATCGGCACTGGCGCAACATCCGCACCGTGCTCAATCACAATCCCTTGCTGCACAAGGCGAGGGTGGTCGGTGACTTCTACATCAACGGAACCACGACACACCTGGAAGAAGGTAAGGTCTTCTAGTCCCTGCCGCGCAGCGATCGTCACGGAGCCACCATGAGCAAGCTCGATATCGTCGATTTCCATACGCATTTCCTGCCCGAAGGCTGGGAGGTCTACCGCGCGCCCGGTCGCCCGCTCGATCCGCTGTGGGCACGGATCGGCGCGAAGATCTCCGATATCGATGCGCTGATCGCAGATAGCGATGCGGCCGGTATCTCGCGCCGCGTGATCGGGGTCGCGCTGTCGATCGTCGCGGCGCCTGATGCCGATCTTGGCGCGGTCAGCCGCAAGCTGAACGACGACCTGGCAGCGATGGTTGCGCGCCATCCCGATCGGCTTTTCGCGCTGGCGACCGTGGACACCTTCGGCGGAGAAGCGGCGGCGCTCGAGGCACGGCGCGCCATCGTCGACCTCAATCTGTCCGGCCTGTTTCTCGACAGCGCGAGAGGTGACAGGTTGATCGATGCGCCGGAAGCCCGGCCCGTCCTGAGGGTTGCTGCGGAGCTCGGCGTTCCCGTCTTCCTGCATCCCATCAACCCCGAGCCGCTTTCAACGCAGCTGTCCGGACTCGGCAGGCTCGGGACCCGCTTAAGTCGTGGCACGATCAACGCCGCCGCCGCGATCTCGCTGGTGACGTCGGGCGTCTTCGACGAATTGCCGGAACTTCGGGTCGTCATTACCGCGCTCGGCATTTCGGCACTCGCCCTGACCGGCCCCTTCGGCGAACTGCCGTCCATTTTCGCGGAGGCGCCAGCGGGCAAGCGGCGTCACCTCTATATCGACATCATGCCGTCGGAAGCACGCTTCATCCGCTTCGTGACCAGTCTCGTCGGCGCCGACCATGTTCTGACCGGCAGCGACTGGCCGATCCTTGGGCACGATCCGACGCAGGACGGACTGGCCGCAGCCTTTGCGGCGGCAGGACTGGGCGAGCATGAAGCCGAGCTGATTGCCAGCCGAAACGCCCTCGAACTGCTGAATGGGCGCCATCGCAGTCGCGACAAGCTGATCGCATAAGGGCGTCCGCCCGTTCTCATATCCCGACATATCACGCTCCACCGACGCCGGTGGGAGAGGAGGTCTATTGCGCATCGATCGTATTCCGCATCACTCCGTTGCCATTGTCGGCGGGGGCTTCGGCGGGGCGCTGACGGCGCTCAAGCTGCTCGACCAGACCGAAGTTCCGCTGGCGATCACCATTATCGAGCGACGCGAGGAGCTTGGTCGGGGTGTTGCCTACAGCACGCCCGATCCGGCCCATCTCGTGAACGGTCCGGCTGAAATCTTCTCCCTCTATCCCGAGGATCCCGGCCATCTCTCGCGCTGGCTCGTCGAGAATGGCCCGGCCTACGGCTGGACGCCTCCCGCCGAGGCGGGCACAAGCAGCCCGCCGCGTTACCTCTATGGAACCTATGTCCGTGACGAGCTCGCGCGTGCGGTCGCGAACGCGCGGCTCGGTTCGACGCTAAGGCATATCCGGTCGTCGGCATCCGGGCTGGTGGCAACGCCGAGCCGGATCCGCATTACCACGGCTGACGGTACCTCTGTGGAGGCGGATGAGGCCGTGCTGGCCCTTGGCGTTTTCCAACCGCGCCTGTCGGCCGCCGAGGCTCAACTCGCCGGTCACCCGCGTTTTGCAGCCAATCCGTGGGACGCACTGGCGCTCGACCGTCTGAAAGGCTGCGAGGAAATTCTCCTGATAGGTTCGAGCCTGTCGATGGTCGATGCCGTGGCCAGCATGGAGGCGCGGGGTTATCGCGGCCGCTACCGCGTGATATCGCGCCGTGGCCAGTTCGTGGAGGGTCGCAGGACTGTCGACGCAGCGCGCGACTTTCTGGCCGATGGCCCGTTGCCATCAACCGCGCGCGAACTGTTGTCGCGCGTCAAGGCGGAACGACGGTCGATTTCGGCTGAGGGTGCAGACTGGCAAGGGCTGCCCTTGGCGATCCGCCCCCATATTCTCTCGCTGTGGCAAGGGGCCAGCGATCGTGAGCGTCTGCGGTTCACCCGGCATCTCAGGGCCTTCTGGGACGTTACCGCGCATCGCTCGGCGCCGGAAAGCCACGCGATTATCGAGCGGGTGATTTCGGAAGGTCGGCTGGAGCATGGCCGCGCCCGTATCCTTGGATTTGCCGTTGAGGGCAGCGAGATCACCGCCAGCCTGAAGACAGCGACAGGCGTTGAGACGGTGCCCTTCGACGGCGTGATCGATTGTCGTGGCCATCAGTTGCATGATTGGCGCCGGGTATCCGACCCCTTCGTGAAGAGCCTGCTCGCGAGCGGCGAGGTTCGCCCTCACAGCACCGGCTATGGCATTGATGCGACGCCGGCGGGTGATCTCATCAACGAGGAGGGGCTCGTCCACCGTAATCTCAGCGCCATCGGCCATCCGCTGCGGGGCGTTGCATGGGAGTCGAGTTCGATCACCGAGCAGCGCGCCCAGGCGATTGCACTCGCCGATCGTATCCTCACGAAATTCACGCCCGTCCGCGTCGCGTGATCTCATCTCCAAAAGCAAAAGGGGCGCATCGACGATGCGCCCCTTTCCTGTGCAGGTCCTGCCGCCGCACCTCAGCCTTCGCCGTCCTTGATGTAGACATCAGCGAAGTTGGACTGCACACCCTCGGCCCCGATCGTGTGGTTTTTGACCCGCTTGTTGAAGACGGTGACGTTCTCCAGTGAAATCAGGTTCACCACCGGCACTTCGTCGGCAACGATCTTCTCGAAGGCGAAGAATTGCTGCTTGCGTTTCGCATCGTCGATCTCGACGGATGCGGCTTCGAGCAGCTTGTCCACCTCCGGGTTGTTGTAGTGACTGGCGTTCGAGAACGGCAGGCCGAGCTTGAAATTCTTCGACCAGTAGATGCGCTGCACGCCAAGCGTTGGATCGAACTGGTTGCCGAGATATTCGGCCGTCACGTCGAAGGCACGGTCGGTGTAGACCTTCTTGATGTAGGTGGAGAAGTCGTAGGAATCGATCGTGGCGTTGATGCCGATGCGCGTCAGGTTCTGCTTCAGATATTCGGCGACCCGCTTGAAGCCTTCGTTGTAGGAATTGTGGGTCAGTCGCAGGTTGAAGCGGACGCCGTCCGCTCCGCGCTTGTAGCCGGCCTCGTCGAGCAGCTGTTCAGCGGCTTTCAGGTCGAAGGCGTAGGGCTTGATCGAGGTGTCGAGATAGCGCGGCAGGAAGGTGCTGATCGGGGTCGGCGAAACATGGCCGTAGCCGTACCAGACGGTGTTCAGGATGACGTCGAGGTCGATGGCGTGGGCGATCGCGCGGCGAACGCTGACATTCTTCAGATACTCGTTGTCGAGATTGAAGATCAGCTGCGTCTGGTCGCCCTTGGTCTCGTAGCCGCGTGAATCGACGGCAATGTTCGGCAGTGCCTTCACACGTTCGAGATCGCTCAGCGGAATGGGATTGTCGCCGCCGATATCGAATTCGCCGGTCTCAAAACCGGCGGCGCGGGCCGCGCCATCAGGCACGAAGCGCACAATGACCTGGTCGAGATAGGGTTTGCCGGCGTCCCAGTAATCAGGATTGCGCTCGAGGATGATATGCGATCCGCGTACCCACTCCTTGAAGACGAATGGCCCCGTGCCGATCGGGGCACTGCCATTCGGATTGGTTGGGACGTCAGCGATCTTGACGCCGTCATAGACGTGCTTGGGCACGATCGGCGACTCGGCCCCGTAGAGAGCACTCAGCAGATAGGGCGCCGGTTTGGAAAGCCGGATCACGGCGGTCAGCGGATCGGGCGTTTCGACCTTCGTGACATTGGCGAAGGTGCCGCGGCCACGCGGGTGGACCTGCTTCAGAAGCTCGATGGAATAAGCAACGTCGTCCGATGAGAAGGGCTTGCCGTCATGCCACTTCACGTTCGGGCGGAGCTTGAAGGTGTAGTTCAGTCCATCGTCGCTGATTGACCATTCCGTGGCGAGCTGTGGCTTCGGTGTCAGATCGAAGTCGTAGGTCAAAAGACCTTCGGTGATCTTCGGGCTGACTTTCTGGGTACCGCCAGCCGTGTGGGCCAGCGCCAGGATCGTCGGCGGCTCCGGCTCGACGATGAAGTTCAAGGTGCCGCCCTTTGTCGGTGCCGCAGTCCCGGCGAAGGCGTTAAGCGGTAGGAACGCTGTAAGACCTGTCGCGGCAAGAAGCTTGTTGAGCTGGCGTCTGCTGATGTCCATGAATACCCCCTGAATTGCGATTAAAATGCCTCTGTCGAAGCATCGTCGCGGCAATCATCGGGCAGCGTGGCGCAAAACCGGAAGAATGTTTTTCTCCGCGTCCGGGAAAGGAAAACTTCGCGCCAGTGCGTCGGCAGGTAGTCGATCCATTTAATCTACTAAAAATATAGACAATTTCCGAAAATGAGTTTTTGCATCTCTGATCGAGGTCTGCAGCGCAAGAAAATGTTCCGCCGGCAGGGTTGGAAGGAAAGCCGGTTCTCGTCTTCATGGGGCGGTTTGTGGTGCAATCACGCAATGAGCACCTTTGCCGACTCCCGCAGAAAAGCAATCCAACCCACGCTTGCGCGGCTGCCGCCGTTGACGTCGCTGCGGGCCTTCGTCGCGACGGCGCGACATCTGAATTTCGTTCGTGCTGCCGAAGAGTTGCATGTGACGTCGGCTGCGGTCGGTCAACAGATCCGCCTGCTGGAGGACTACCTTGGCCAACCGCTTTTCAACCGGGTGCGTGGCCAGTTGCATCTGACGCCGGCCGGGTTGGCATTGGTGCCCGGACTGACCGGTGCCTTCGATGCTGTTCTGGCCGCCATGGCTCATTTCGTGCAGAGCGATCATGAACAGCCGATCCGCGTTTCGGTCGCCCCGTCCTTCGCCAGCAAATGGCTGATCCCGCGCCTCGATGCGCTGCGGCGAGCAGCTCCGGGCCTTCAGGTCCTGGTCGACGCGTCGACCAAGCTGACGAACCTCGATGCCGGCGACGCCGATTGCGTGATCCGCTACGGCAGCGGTCCATATCCGGGGCTCATCGTCGATCATCTCTTTTCCGAGGCCGTGCTGCCGGTCTGCAGCCCGGAGTTTGCCGATACGCATGGGCTGTGGGGCAATCCGCAGGCGATCGAAGATGTGCCGCTGCTGCATGAGGAGGGCGCCGAGCATGATCAATCCTGCCCGGATTGGGGTGGATGGTTGCGCGCCGCCGGGCTTTCCTACCTGCCGTCGCAGGGTGGGTTCCGCCTCAACCATTCCTCTCTTGTACTCGATGCCGCGCTGGCAGGGCAGGGGCTGGGGCTCGGCAAGATCAGGCTGGCGGAAGCAGAGATCCGCTCGGGGCGACTGGTCTGCCCCTTTGGCGTACCGCAGCCGGTCAGTTCCTCCTACTTCTTCGCCACCACGGCGCATGCGGCGCGACTGATGCGCGTCGATCTGTTTCGCGAGTGGTTGCTTGCCGAAGCGCGGGCCTTGCAGACAATGGACGAGATCATCGCGCGCCGCATCCGGCCGGCCGCCGACATGATGGCGGCCGAGTAACGTCGTCCCGGACGCCTTGCCTCTACTTGAGTGGGAAGCCCAGCCTGCGCGCGGCCGCGGCTAGCACGTGCCGGCCCTTCAGCGCCTCGACCGTGCCAATACGATTGCCGACCTGATCCGTCCAGTCGATCGCCGGCATCGCCTGCTCCGCCTGGAAGCTTCTCAATGCCTTGTTGTAGCCGGCAAGATCCCGCGCCCGGGCGCCATCCGCATATTGTTCTCGATGCAGGATCGTCGACTGCGGCAGGCGTGGTTTTACACCGGCAGGTTGCGCCGGATCGGGAAAGCCGACCGTAAGGCCGAAGACCGGGAAGACGCCGTCCGGCAAGGCGAGTTCCCGGGCCACCGTTTCCGGATCGTTGCGGATCGCGCCGATGTAGCAGGTCCCGAGCCCGAGCGATTCAAAAGCAACGACCGCGTTCTGTGCTGCAAGAGCCGCATCGATCACACCAAGCAGAAAGCTCTCGATATAGTCGAGACCTTCTCCCGCCGAGCCGCCGTCCACAGCGATCGCCCGAGGCCGGGCAAGATCGGCGAGCCAGACGAGCAGGAGAGGTGCCTGGGCGATCTGGCGCTGGTTGCCGGCAACGGCGTTCAGGCGGTTACGGCGCTCGGGGTCCTCGACGGCGACAACGCTCCATGCCTGCAGGTTGGAGGAGCTGGCAGCCGATTGTGCGGCGGCAACGGCAAGTTCGACTGCGGTGTGTGGAACCGGATCCGGCAGATAGCTGCGCACGCTACGGTGGGAGAGCAGCGTATCGATCGCTTCGTTCCATTCGCTGCCGAGGTGCTGCACCTGGCGATAGCGTTCGGCTGATAGCGCCGCCAGCCGGTCGGTGCCGGTTGGCTTTGCCGCAAGGGATGGTGTCATGGGAGTGTCCTTTCCGGGTCGCTATTCCGCCGCGCTGGCGTAGGGGTTGTGTGGTCGCGTTAGGCCAAGGTGATCGCGCAATGTGCGGCCAGCGTATTCGTGCCTGAACAGACCGCGGCGACGCAGGATCGGAACCACTTCATCGACGAAGACTTCAAGCCCATGCGGGAGCACATCAGGCATGAGGTTGAAACCATCAGCCGCACCGGCGGTGAACCATGTCTCGATATCATCAGCGATCGCGGCCGGCGTTCCGACAATCGTGCGATGCCCGGTGCCGCCGTTGAGCGCGCGTATCAGGCCTCGAACGGTCAATCCCTGCCGCCGCGCCAGCGCCAACGTGGCGTGGAAGAACGTGTGCCCGCCGTCAGCCGGCAGCGGTATGTCCTCAGGCAATGGCTTGTCGAGTTCGAGCTTCTTCTGATCGACCTGCAGGACGCCGGCCAGCCGGGCAAGGCTGTACTCCAGCGGAATAAGGTCGCGCAGCTCTTCCTGTCTGCGCCTTGCTTCCGCTTCGGTGCTGCCGATGATGGTGGCGAGGCCCGCAAGCACAAGGATGCTGTTTTCCGGGCGGCCGTAACGAGCGGCGCGACGGCGCAAATCCCTGGCGTAATCCAGCGACTCTTCGAAGGATTGCGAGGCGGAGAACACGGCTTCGGCATGTTCGGCGGCGAGCTCGCGCCCGTCGTCTGATCCGCCCGCCTGCACGAGAACCGGGTGCCCCTGTGGCGGGCGCGGGATATTGTGCGGCCCATGCACGGAGAAGTGCTTGCCGTTGTGAGCGATCGGATGCACGCGGCCGGGATCGACGAAACGTCCCGTCGCGACGTCGCCGACGAAGGCCTCTTCCTCCCAGCTGTCCCATAGCGCCTTGACCACGGAGGCAAATTCGCCGGCCCGCTCATAGCGGCTCGCATGGGCCACGGGCTTTTCGAGGCCGAAATTCCGGCTTTGCGCCAGATCCGCGCTGGTGACGATGTTCCAGCCCGCGCGCCCGCCGCTGGCATGGTCGAGCGTCGCGAAGCGCCGGGCGATATTGTAGGGCTCGTTGTAGGTGGTGGAGGCCGTGCCGATCAGCCCGATCCGTTCCGTGCTGGCCGCAATAATCGCAAGCACGATCGTCGGTTCCAGCGAAGTCAGTGGGCGGAAGTCGATGCGGTCCGATATGGCCGCCTGGTCGGCCAGGAAGACGGCATCGAAGGTGCCTCGTTCCGCGATGCCAGCGACCTTGATGTAGTGGTTGATGTCGAAGGAGGCGCGCGGGTCGCTGCCTTCCATGCGCCAGGCTGCCGGGGAGAACCCCGAGTGCAGGATATTGATGTTGAGATGAAGCTGCCGTCGGCTCATTGGAATATCCCCGGCTCGGGATAGTCGCCAGTCAGGAACCAGGAGCCGACATTGCGGGTTTTGTACTCGGCCGGATTGTGAAGCGTGTGGATACGGACGTTGCGCCAGAAACGGTCGAGGCCGTAGGGCCGGACGGCGGAGCGAGCACCCATCACCTCGAATATTTCGCTTGTGACGTCGAGCGCCACCTTGCCGGCCAGGACATTGGCGGAGGCCACGGCGATTGCGGTGGCGCCGCGCTCCTCTGCCGTGAGCGCCGGGCCCTTGGCATAGGCCGTATCGATGGCGACCGCGGCCCTGTCGGCCAGCGCGGTTGCGGCCTGCACCTTGGTCCAGAGTTCACCGTACTGTCGCTTGATCCACGGGTCGTCCGAATGGCGTTCGACTCCGGAGTAGATCCACGGCCGAGACTTCGTGATCGTATAATCCCGCGCTGCGATCAGGGCGCCTTGCGCGCTGCCGATGAAGACGTTGAGGAGAACGCTCTGCTGTTGCTGCGGAATGAGAAGGGCAGCCGGATCCCTGGGGGGTTCCGGCAGGATCTCTTCATCCTTCACCGCCACATCCTTGTAGAGGACGCGACCGCTGCCGGTCTGCCGTTGGCCAATCCCATCCCAATCGTCGGCTATCGTTATGCCGTCGCGATTGGCGGGAATGTAGGCGAAGCTGCGGGCGTTTGTTTCCTCGTCCTCCCATGCGACCATCAAATAGTCGGCGACATGCGAGCCGGAGGCGAATGGCCGATAGCCATTCAACAGGACGCCACCTTCTATCCTTTTGCCGAAGAGGCTTTTGGAGAAGCTGTTCGTTGTATTGCCCCAGAACCACCGACCCTCGGCTGATTGCCGCAGGATCGCGGCCGATCGTTCGTCGCTGACCCCCGTCAGGGCATTCTGGATCGGGCTGAAGTGATAGCCGAACAGGTGGCCAAGCGAGCCGTCGACCTTGGCGAATTCGCGCACGATGCGCAGAGCCGTCGAATAGGGTTGTGCCTCGCCACCGAATTCCGTGGGAATGAGGAGATTGACGAGGCCGCTCTCCTTGAGAAGCCGGACCTGCTCCGTCGGCCTCCCGCCCTGTTGATCCCGCTCGACGGCATCGACAGCGAAGATGTTCCTGAGTTCGACCGCCTTGGCGAGATAGGGATCGGTCTGGTCCGGCTCGAAGAGGAGGGGAGGTAGCAGGGCTGGTTCGAAGCCTGAGGGCTTTACGGTCATCGTCTTATCTCCGTCAGTCGTGAAGTCGCGGAAAGCCATGCCGCTCGGCAAGCAGCTCGAGAATGCGGCTGGTCTTGGAGACGAAGCGCTTGCCTTTCCAGTCCGCAGCATCGGGTGGCGGGTTGGATGCGAGGACCAGCACCGGCAAGGACTGGTTTTCCTCGCCCACCGCCTCGATCACCTGCGTGCGCGGGCGAGGGAAGGGAACTCTCCGCACCTCGATGCGGGCGGCAAGTTCGGGGAAGCTCGAAAGCAAGCCCTCGATCGCGTTGCAATGGGGGCAGACGAAGGTCTGGCCGGGGTGCTTCGGATCCGAGAAGCCGGGAGCGATGAGAAAAAGCGTATCGCGGCTCATGTGTTTCCCCTTACTCGGCCGCGACTGCGCCGCGATTGACAGCATGGCTGTTTTCGGGGCGCTTGAGGCCGAGGTTTTCGCGCAACGTCGTGCCCTCATATTCATGGCGGAAAAGACCGCGGCGGCGCAGTTCCGGCACCACATGCTCGATGAAATCCGCAAGGCCACCCGGCATGATCGGCGCCATGATATTGAAGCCGTCGGCGCCATAGTTTTCGAAGCGCTCTTCCAGCGTATCGGCAATCTCGGTCGGCGTTCCCACGACCTGCCAATGGCCGCGTGCGCCGGCGATGCGAAGGTAGAGTTGCCGGATCGTCAGGTTCTCACGCCGGGCGAGGTCCAGAACCAGCGCCTGACGGCTCTTGCCAGCATTCGTCGCAGGCGGATTTTCGGGCACCGGTCCATCGAGCGGATAATCCCTGAGGTCGACGCCGGATAGCTGGGAAATCAGGTTCAACCCGACCTCCGGCTGAATGAGTTCCTGAAGGGATTCGAACTTTTCCTGGGCCTCCGCATGCGTGCGGCCGACGACCGGGAAAATGCCGGGTAGAATCTTCAGATCGTCGTGCGAGCGGCCGTATTTGGCAAGCCTTCCCTTGACGTCGGCGTAGAAGCTCGTCGCTTCCTCCAGCGTGATCTGGGCGGCAAAGATGGCTTCCGCCGTGCGGGCGGCAAGCTCCTTGCCGGGTTCGGAGGCGCCGGCCTGGACGACAACCGGTCGCCCCTGTGGCGAGCGCGGAATGTTGAGCGGGCCGCGGACCTTGAAATGCTTTCCATTGTGATCAAGGCGATGCAGCTTGGCCGGGTCGAAATAGCGGCCGCTTTCGCGATCCCGCAAGAAAGCATCGTCTTCCCAGCTGTCCCAGAGGCCGAGCACCACATCAGCAAATTCCTCGGCTCGTTCATAGCGGTCGGAATGGAGGATCTGAGCCTCGTGGCCGAAATTGAAGGCGGCGTCAGGGTCGGAGGAAGTCACGAGGTTCCAGCCGGCCCGGCCGCCGCTCAGCCGGTCGAGCGAGCCGAATTGCCGCGCGAGATTGTAGGGATCGGAGTAGCTGGTGGATGCGGTGGCGATCAGCCCGATATTGCGGGTAACGGAGGACAGCGCGGAGAGCAGGGTGATCGGCTCAAAGGGATAGACACCGCTGTGAGCCTTTCGGCTCGCAGCCTCGACATCCTTGATGCGCGCGGCGACACCGTCTGCGAAGAAAATCGTGTCGAACTTTGCCGCTTCGGCGAGCTTAGCCAGTTCCACATAGTTCTCGAATTCGGTGCCGACGGAGGCTTTCGGATGACGCCATGCGGCCACGTGATGCCCGGTGAAGAGCAGAAATGCGCCGAGTTTGATCTTGTCCTTGCGTCTCGCCATTGCGGTCCCTTTCAGCGATAGATGGCCGGCACGGGAAATTCACCAGTCAGCAGCCATGTGCCGACGGTGCGCTTCTTGTACTCGGCGGGATTGTGGAGCGTGTGCGTTCTGACGTTGCGCCAGAAGCGGTCGAAGCCGTTGGCATTGGTCGCGGAGCGGGCGCCCATCACCTCGAAGATCTCGCTGGAGACGGCAAGTCCGACTTCACCGGCATAGACGTTGGCCGTCGCGACATCGATCGCCGCCGCGCCACGGCCCGCGGCGGTCAGCGAAGGCCCTTCGGCGTAGGCAGCATCGAGGCTGCGCGCCGCCTTGTCGGCCAGCTCCGTTGCCGCCAGCGTTCGAATGTAGAGGTCGCCATATTGGCGCTTGACCCAGGGGTCGTCGGTGTGCCGCTCGACGCCGGAATAGACCCATGGCCGCGAACTCGTTGCCGTATAGCCGCGGCCTTCCTCCAGTATACCCTGCGCGCTGCCGACGAAGACATTGAGGAGCACGCTCTGCTGGAGGAGCGATGTGAGGGAGGAGTAGGGCGTCAGCGGAACGTCGGGCGAGCTGATCAGTTCGTCGTCGTGAACCTCAAGATTCACGAAGCGGACCGTGCCGCTGCCGGTCTGCCTCTGGCCGATGCCGTCCCAGTCATTCACGATGACAATGCCTTCCCGGTCGGCGGGAACGGCCGCGGTCAGCCGGGCGCCGTCGGCATTTTCCCAGGAGATCTGGATGTAATCGGCGATATGCGTGCCCGAGGAGAATGGGCGACTGCCGTTGATGATCCAGCCCGTTGCCGTCCGTTCGCCGCTCGACGTCTTCGACAAGGCGTTCCCGGAATTGCTCCAGATCCAGCCGCCGGCCGCCGAGCCGGTCAGCCATTTCTCTTTCTGCGCCGCCGAGCCGCGAAACAGGATGAGGTTGAGCGGCAGATGATGGTAGCCGAACAGGTGCGCGAGCGAACCGTCGGTCTTGGCAAACTCCCGGACGATACGCAGGATCGTCAGCCATGAGGCGCCCTGGCCGCCATATTCCCTGGCGATCTGCGCGGAGGGCAGGCCGCTAGCCTTCAGAAGCCTGATCTGCTCGACGGGGCTGCCGCCCTGTTTGTCTCTCTCGACGGCATCACGGTGGAACGACTGGCGCAGCTCGGCCGCTTTTGCCAGCAGCGTGTCGTCAGCATTTGTTTCGAACGGCATTTTGCCTCCGGGAATGACGGTGAAAGGGGCGTTCACCCCTCTATTTCCCGTCAACGGTTGGCTGGCCGGCGGTTCAAGTCCAGAAATATCTGTTTGATTTCACGGAAAGAAATTCTTTCGCCGGCGCGCTCAATTCCTGCGTTTCGTCGGGGTGCTCATCGACGAAAACATCATCCCGTCAAATCGCGGAAATTGAGTAGCTGTTCCTCTGTGGTGCGCCGACTTCGAACAATCGTTCAGACGCAATTATTCTTTCCCGGACGAGAAGAAACTTTCACTTCGGCTTTCGAGGCACAGAACTGAAGCTTCCCCTCAGCGGACCACAATCCAAACCCGAGAGGAGCTCTTCGCGTGTCCATCAACCGTCGCAGTTTCAACCAGCTGATGTTGCTTGCAAGCGCCAGCACCCTGCTCCCGTCGATCTCCTTTGGACAAGGCGCTGCACCGGCGACGGGCGGCACCTTGAACTGGCTCTACCGGGTGGATCCCGGCAATGCTCTCTTTGCCATCAACACGTCGTCGGGCACCGGCCAGGCGATCGGCCCGAAGATCGTTGAGGGCCTGCTCACCTTCGACCTCGATGTCAGGCCGCAGCCGCTCCTGGCAACGGAATGGGCGGTCTCCGATGACAATCTTCGCTACACATTCAAGCTTCGCAAGGGCGTGAAGTGGCACGACGGCAAGGACTTCACCTCCGATGACGTCGCCTTCTCGATCTTCCGACTGAAGGAAGCGCATCCGCGCGGTCGCATCACCTATCAGAACGTGGTGGCGGTCGAGACGCCGGATCCGCTCACCGCGATTATCGTGTTGTCAAAGCCTGCCCCGTTCTTGCTTGCTGCGCAGTCGAGCTCGGAATCCCCGATTCGTGCCGAAGCATATCTTCGAGAAACTGGCGCCGGGCGACGGGCAGACGCTGCAGACCGCGATCGGCACAGGCCCCTTCAAGCTGACGGAATGGGTGGCCGGCAGCCATCTGATCTTCGAACGCAATCCCGACTATTGGGATGCGGGCAAGCCCTATCTCGACCGCATCATCCTGCGCATCGTCACCGATCCGGCCGCCCGGTCCGCGGCCCTGGAGACAGGTGAAGCCGACATCGGCGACAATCCGGTGCCGCTTGCCGATCTCGACCGGCTGAAGCAGGTCCCCAATCTCATCGTCGACACGACCACCTACGTCTATTCCGGCCCGCAGCAGCAGCTGTTCTTCAACTACGACAATCCGCTGTTTGCCAAGCGCGAGGTCCGGCTTGCCATCGCACAGGCCATCAACCTGCAGGAAATCGTCGACGTCGCGCTCTATGGTTATGCGCAGGTGTCGCCCAGCCCAGTGAGCACGGCCTTGCCGCAGTGGTACGACAAGAGCGTCGTGGCCCATCCCTACGATACGGCCGCAGCCGAAAAGCTGCTGGATGAGGCGGGCTATCCCCGCAAGGCGGATGGCAAGCGCTTCGATCTCCGGCTGACCTACAACTCGTACCTGCCGCAAGGCTATGCCGATGTGCTGAAAAGCCAGCTGGAAAAGATCGGTGTCGGCATCGAGATCAAGAAATACGACCTGCCGACCTTCCTGAAGACAGTCTACACCGACCGCGCCTTCGACCTCGTCGTGGAGTCGCTTTCCAACACTTTCGATCCGTCGCTCGGCATCCAGCGCGCCTACTGGAGCAAGAACTTCAAGATCGGGCTGCCGTTCTCGAATGCCAGCCACTACGCGAATGCAGAGGCGGATGCGCTGCTCGAGGCGGCCGCGATCGAGCCCGACGAGAAGAAGCGCTGGGAGGTCTGGAGCAAGTTCCAGCACCTCATCCACGACGAAGTCGCCTCTGTCGACCTCGTCGCCGCCGGCGCCCAGATCGTCGCCAACAAGCGGGTCAAGAACTACGTCACCGGATCGCAGGGCCTCAACTGGAGCTTCGGCGATCTGTGGCTGGATCCGAACGCTTGATATCGAGGAGCAGGAAACATGTCTAAATATCTGATAGACAAGGCCACATTGATCGATTGGCTGGGCGATGAGCTGGAATTGGCGGTGCTTGATATCCGCCCGGCCGAAGACGTCGGCTATGCGTCGCCGCTGTTTGCGACGAACCTGCCGGCCGAGCGCCTGGACGTCGAACTCGACCGCTTCGTGCCGCGCCGTAGTGTTCGCACGGTTCTGGCCGATGGCGGCGACGGCAATGCCGAAGCGGCGGTCAGCCGTTTGCGGCAAGCGGGCTGGACGGATATCCACTTCTTGGAAGGGGGCATTCCCGCCTGGGTGGAAGGCGGCGAAGAGCTTCCGACATTCGATATTCCCGGTGTTCCCTTTGTCACCAGGGTGCGTGAGGAGAAGAAGACGCCGGTGACGTCCGCTGTGGAACTGAAAGCGCTGCGCGATCAGGGTCAGGACGTCATCGTCCTCGATACGCGCACGCTCGCCGAATACGAGAAGGCTCATGTGCCGGGCGCCGTCGGCGTTCCAGGAGCCGAACTGTTGCTGCGCTTCCAGGACCTCGTCCCCTCGGCGAAAACAAAGGTCGTCGTTTCCTGCGCCGGCTTGCCACGCGCCATTCTCGGAGCCCAGACGCTGATCGATGCCGGCGTTGCCAATGCCGTCTCCTATCTCGACGACGGCACGCGTGGCTGGACGGATGCCGGTTTCGAACTGGAGACCGGGCGCACCGCCTCTTGCGGTGAGCCAAGCGAAGAGGCGCGCCAATTTGCGCTTGAGCGCGGTGATAGCCTTTCTGCAAAGGACGGCCTGACGTTCATCGATCGACAGACTGCCGAGCGATGGAACGCCGATCCTGCGCGTACGACCTACCTGCTCGATGTTCGCACGCCGGAGGAATTCGCGCGCGCGAGCCTTCCCGGATCGATCTCGTCCGAGGGCGGACAGCTTCTCGGCGTGGCCTATAGGACAATCGCCGTTCGCGGCGCCCGCGTCGTGTTGATCGACGATCTGCTGGGATCGCGTGCCCGCATCGTTGCCCACTGGCTGGCCCGCCGCGGCTTCGAAATCGCGATCCTGCTTCACGATTTCGAGGCGGAGAAGCGGGCAGCCGCTTGAGGCGAGGCTCGCCTCGGCCGGAACGGGAACCGAGCCTCGGATACCGCCGTCGTCAGCCGCCGGCAGTGCGGCTTTGAATAGGAAACAACGTCATGACTGATATCAATGGGGCCTGGGGCGCGCCGCCCAGCGAACGCTTCGAGCGGCTCGCAGAAACCTTCAGGTCGGTTTTCGCCCGGATTGGCGAGCGTGCGGTCGATCGTGACCTCGCGCACAAATTGCCATTCGATGCCTATGAGTGGCTCAAAACCTCCGGCTTTTCGCGATTACGGCTACCAGTCGCGAACGGTGGCCTAGGCGCGACCTTGCCGGAACTCTTCGGCCTCATCATCGAGCTCGCGGCAGCCGATCCGAACCTCACCAATGCCTATCGGAGCCACTTCGGCTTTACCGAGGATCTGCTGAATGCACCCGAAAGCGCCTGGCGCGATGCTTGGCTGAAGAGGCTTGGGCAGGGCGAGACGATCGGAAGCGGATTCTCCGAAGTCGGCGACACGCCGCTCGGCAGCTATTCGACGCGACTGGTCCGCAATGGCGCCAACTGGCGGCTCGACGGCGAGAAATTCTACACCACCGGCTCGCTTTACGCGGACTGGATCACGCTCGGTGCGATCGACGGGGAAGGGCAGCCGATCGGCGCGCTGGTGCCGACATCGGCGCCGGGCGTCGAAATCATCGACGACTGGGATGGCTTCGGCCAGTCGCTGACAGCGAGCGGCACTGCCCGTTTCCGCGACGTCGAGGTCGCCGACGATCTGATCAAGCCAAGCGCGGTGCGATTCAGCTATTCCGGCGGGTTCTTCCAACTGGTCCACCTCGCCTCGCTCGCCGGCATCGGTCGCGCTGCGGCAAACGATCTGGCGCGGCATGTCGCCGCGAGAAAAAGGGTCTATAATCGTGGCAATGCGTCCCGATCGGCACAGGACCCCCAGGTCCAGCAGGTCGTGGGGAAGGTGAGGGGCGCTGCCTACTGTGCCGGTGCGATCGTACTGCAGGCGGCAAGGGCCCTGCAGCGGGCCTATGAGGCCAACCAGGGCGGCGATCAGGAGCAGATCGCGCTGGCCGGTCGCAATGCCGAACTCGAGGTCAGCCAGTCCGTGACCGTCGTCACCTCGCTGATCCTTGACGCCAGCACGGTGCTGTTCGACGCGTTGGGAGCATCCGCCGCCAAGCGCGGCCACGGTCTCGACCGCCACTGGCGCAACGCCCGCACGATCGCGTCCCACAATCCACGTATCTACCATGATCGCATTGTCGGTGATTTCGCCGTCAACGGTACGATCCCGGGCCCGCAGGCGGGCGTGGGCGTTGCAAGAGAAGAAGAGGCAGAACGGACTGACGCATGAGCATTGAAAAACGTCGCATGAACCTAAACGTGGGGCTGAATTCCACCGGCTATCTCGCTAATGCGTGGAAATATCGTAGCGGTGGTCGGCATGATATCAACGATCCCGCCTATTACCGGCGCTTGGCGGAAATCGCCCGCAAGGGGCTGTTCGACGCCGTGTTCTTTTCCGACCATCCCGCGTTGATGACGGAACCGCTCGGGCGCCCCTTCCACACGATCGATCCGTTGATCCTGTGTACGGCGCTAGCCGCTCAGGTACCTGATATCGGCTTTGTCGTCACGGTCTCCTCCACCTACAATTCGCCCTATAACTTCGCGCGGCGCGTCCAGTCGCTCGATATCGTTTCGGGCGGGCGCCTGATCGTCAATATCGTCTCGTCGTTCAATCCCAACGTCGCCGCCAATTTCGGCAGCGCGGCGCTTCCGCCACGCAACGAGCGCTATGCGCGTGCGACCGAATTTCTCGATGTGGCGAAGAAGCTGTGGTCGAGCTGGGACCCACGCCGCGAGAGTGAGGTTGCCTCCGATCGCTTCTGGGATAGCGCCAGCGCAATCGCGATCAATCACGAGGACGAATTCTTTCAGGTGCGCGGGCCGCTCAATGTGCCGCGCGGACCGCAGGGACATCCCGTGATTGCCCAGGCCGGCGCATCGGACGGCGGCATCGAGCTTGCGGCGCGGCACGGCGAGATCATCTACTGCAACATCCTTTCCAAACCCGCAGGGAAAGCCTTCGGCGACAAGGTGCGCGGCAGAGCTGCTGTGCTCGGCAGGGATCCATCCGGGATTCGTATCGTTCCGGGCCTTGTTGTCATCCTGGGGCCGAATCGGGAAGAGGCTCTTCGCAAGCATGAGCTTTACAGCGGCACCGGATCGGAAGATGGCCTGCTTGAACGCTTTGTGCGCGAGCATGGCTTGGACCGTGACCGTTTCGATCCGGATGCCGTGTTGGACTACGAACGCTTCGTCCCCGACCCGAACAGGCAGCAAGCGGTGGGAATGGGGCTTGGTCTATCCGACCTGCTGCGCCACGAGAAATTGACTGCGCGGCAGGCCATACGTCGTTCAGAGGGGCATCATCGGCTTTTGCTCGGCACTCCGGAGGAGGTAGCAAACGAAATGATAGACTTTTGGGAAGACGGCACGGTCGATGGCTACACTCTGCAACCGCCTCGGGCGCCGGACGACATCATTGAGTTCGTAGACAAGATCATCCCGATCCTTCAGGATCGAAACGTGTATCCCCGCCAATACGAGGGGCAGACGATACGCGACCGCTACGGTCTGCCCAATCCGCAGTGAAACGAAAGAGAGCGAAACTTGCTTCCGGGCGCATAAGTGAGGTTTTCCTCTGCCGGTAAACATTGCAAGTCTCCGTGCCATCAGGCCCCCGCAACCAAACTTTGCAATTCGGCCACCAGAAGACGTCCGCCTTGACATCGTTGTTCGTCTGGGCGTCAGTCGTGCTTTCTATCGTTGGAGGATCTGGTCCTTGCTCTCCGACCAGGGGGGCGAGATGCACCGGGAGCGGTTCTCGCTGCACGCTATGGAGGCTGCGCTCGACCGGGCGGCGGCGGTCCTCAGGAGGCGTAAGGCGATCTTCCATGCACTGGCGAAGACCCTGTTCGATGACCAGGCGATGGATGAGGCGGCGGTGCTGCAAATCCTGACAAACGACAATCTGTCGCCTAAGAAGGCTCGCGATTTGCCGTGTAGACCAGCCGCCGAGAAATACGGCGAGAACGAGAGCGAGCACCATCGTCAACCGCGGCACAGCCTGTGGCGCGGAGGCCCGGACAGGTAACCAAAGCTTCAGCAAATGCCTGGATGCAAGGTTTTCCGCATGGCTGATAGCGCGTCGTCCTCAGGAAGGAAGTTTGCTTCCCCGAAGAGGAGGAGATGGATGCTGTTCGCCTTCGGCTGCCACCTTAGCTAACAATAATAGACCCCAGCTGCGCATCGGCGCGCGCTCCTGCGAGCAACGCCGGCGACGCTGACAGGTGTCAGCGGACGCCCGACTCTGGCCTCGGCGTTTGACACGAAGTTGAATTCGACCGGGAGGCCGCCGCCAATTTCGATGCATGAAGCGCCTGCGAGCAAAGCCAGCAATATGATAGCGATCCGGTTGAGCATGTCGTCCCTCCTTCGAGTTTGATCATTTTACGGAGAATATTTCGGGCAGTTCGTCGGTGTCGGGAAGGTCGCTCAGCTTCCGCTCCTTGGCCCCATCGGGAGCTTTAAAGCTGAAGTTGCCTGCCGCCGCGTCCGACCCTGCCTTCCAGGACCTTATGTCAATCGTGTATTGTGGAAAGCCCGCCACTTTCGTGCTGGTGACGACATAACGGCAAGGATACGGGCTCTGACCCTGGGCAATCCAGATTTGCCAATCCACCCCATCATCGGTGCGAAAAGCGAGGTGGTCGCATTCCTCACCCCGAATGACGCCGCTCCCGAGATCCTTCACATCGACGACATGGGGCATGAGCTCGTCGTAGGGTTGAGACATCAAGATGTCCCCGGCCGGCAACGGCCTGTGGAATTTGTCCCGCAATGCGTCGATGAGGTGATCAATCGTTCCCGGCACTTCGGTCTGAGCAAAGAGGTTGGCGTCTTTGCCGAGCACCGACAGCGTTTTTCCGTCAAATACCATTTCGACATTGGCGAAGCCGCCCTGACGCGTAATGCGTATCTTGTCGGGCCTGTTGAGCGTCACGGTGCCGGAGCTCGCAAGTGCCAGCTTTTGGTGCTTCTTGGTAACGACTTCCAGGCTCGTGTCATATTCGAACGAGATTGCCTCTTGCGCCGCCATATAGTCCGACATGGCCTTCAGCAGGTCCTTCGCCTGCTTTTCATCGGCGTGGCCGGGCATCGCGCCGGCCAGCGCCGCGAGGGCCAAGGCAGCGGTAAGCAGCCTGGCATTTTGAAACGGGGATCCCGATCGATATCGCATGGGTGTTTCCTCAGCTGGAGTAGACCGTGAGCGGTTCAAACAACTGCGCGGGATGGATTCCCTAAAGCGCTCACTTGGGGCCGTTCTCGCTTGGACGTCCCGGTTGCGCCTCTCGGCTGAAGCACCTACGCCTTCGAACACGATTATAAGAATTGCGATTTTCGCGAGCGGCACAGCCAAGGCCGAAGGGGTGGAGCGCAGCGTAACAAGGTACTTGTCCTACTATACAGCACCCTAGCGGCGCGTGAAAGCCCGCCACGGGAAGGCGGGGTCGCCTCGCCTGCCAAAGGTGGGAACGCAATGGAACAACTGTAGGCGAACAACGCCGTCGAGTGCGAGATCGGAGAACCTCTCAACCTCGCCTCTCACGCCACTGTCTGAAAATCGCCCTTTCAGCCAGCGGGAATGCCACCAACCCGTCCCCAATGCAGTTGGGCAGACTATATTCGACCGCTTTTACTTCGCAGTTGCAGTTAATTTGAGAATCCGGCCGCTCAATTTCTCAGTTTTAAATGCTAAACCAAGCCGAAACAGCCACATTCTCACTTTTAACTGGCAAGCGACAGTTGGAAACCAGTGGAGGCCGGACACGATGCCGTTGAGCTGTGTCGCCGGCTTGACATGTCCAGACTGGCGGATCATTGCCGGCACCCGGAAAGCGCCTTCCCAGTTCGGGGTCTTCTCGTTGCGGTGAGTTCGCGTCAGGCTAGGAATTCTCGTGTGGGCCGTTGTCAATCGTGCAGATGACGATCGCGTTGTCCGCGATGTCGAGCGACTTTAGCACCTCGCCCACCACGGCATCGTGCTCGATCATGCCATCGGCATATTCCGTCCGCGCAGTGAGTCTAAGCTTATCACGATGCTCTTCGCGGACCTGTGTCCGGGAATGCATGCGCGTGGTGTTGAACCAGGTGAAGAAGGCTTCCCTTCGCATGCTGACGCTTCATGAAGTCTATGCGGCACAGCCCACAAATTTGCGCCAGCTTCATGCGTTCGGACGCATTCCAACCATCGATCGGATCGGAACGACTTGGCAACTATAGGGAGAGCAATGACTTGGCATGAACATGCGGTACTGCTAATAAAATACCAGGGCACACCACAATCAGCAGGTAACAATGGATAAAGACCATACTACGCGCCGGAGCCTACTCTTGGGCTGTCTGGCGATGATGGCGACCTCGTGCAGCACGTCGATATCTTCAGTCGGGAATCCCTATGCCTCAAGAACTTCCCCTATTCAACGACGGGAGGTTGCGTATTCGGGCGGTGAGGCGCCCGGGAGCATCGTTGTCAACACTTACGAGCGATTCCTTTACTACGTCGAGCCGGAAGGCCGCGCGATACGTTATGGCGTCGCCGTTGGGGAGGAAGGGCTTACCCTGAAGGGAAACGCGGTCGTTGGCCGCAAGGCCGAGTGGCCATCGTGGACGCCGACGGCCAGCATGATCGAACGCAAGCCCCGGTTGGCTGAGTACGCTGGAGGCGTTCCAGGAGGGGAGAACAATCCGCTCGGTGCAGCTGCGCTTTATCTCTACCGCGGTGGACAGGATACGTACTTCCGGATCCACGGCACAAACGAACCCTGGCTGATCGGACAGGCGGTGTCGAATGGTTGCATTCGCATGACCAATGAAGACATTCTTCATCTCTACGGCAGGGCACCCGTGGGAACCCACGTACTGGTCATATGATGCTTGTATCCCTCAGTGAGGGCATCGCCCTCACAACTGTACAAGCGACGGTAGGGAGCGTGCCTTAACCATGTGGCACTCCCTATCGGGGGCGAGCCTTCCCGCCGTGGTCATCGAGATTTCCGAGGGCGTGCGGGCACTTGCGAGTGTTCAAACCATCGATCCGCCCATGCCGCTGAACTGTGCTGTCAGGTTAACTGGTGATGAAGCTTTTGGCTAATACTCGGCCGTCATGATTGAGCCCTCCGCCAGTTACAAGCGTCATCGTGATCCGCCGTCCGTCAGCACCACAAGACGTCTTTCGGTAACCGCGCCATGCTCGTCTGGAGCAGTTTCTCGATGCTTTTCTGATCGTGGCGCGTCGATGTTGCATTGAGGAAATAGGGCTTAGTGCACCTGGCAGGCGCGCCGTCGAGTCTCTTCATGCGATGGCCGCAAGGCAAAACGACATAACAGTGGCATTGCGGGTGACGGCGTGATGGACGCCGTCACCCGTGAGTAAGGAAGTCAAGCAGCAGCCCGAGGCGACGGCGTTCACCGTACGCTCGCGACAGCCGGGCTGAAAACCAAAAGGCTCAGGATCTCGAACAATACCTGTGCACCAGCCTGTGCGGTGTTCGTGGTATTGTCATACTGCGGAGCCACCTCCACGACATCGCCACCGACGAAATTGAGACCTTTGAGGCCGCGCAGCAGTTCCAGCGCCTCACGGCTCGTCAGGCCACCAATTTCTGGCGTCCCGGTGCCCGGCGCGAACGCAGGATCGAGACTGTCGATATCGAAGGACAGATAGGTCGGGCCATCTCCGACGATCTTTCGGGCCTTCTGGATGATGGCGGGGATACCCATGCCACCGACCTCTTCGGCGTGGATGACCGTCATTCCGGACTCGTAGGAAAACTCCCAGAGATATTCGGAAGGCCCCCTAATGCCGATCTGGATCGTGCGGGTCGGATCGAGGACGCCGTCCAGAACGGCGTTGCGCATCGGGCCGCCATGATGGAATTTCGTCTGGTCGAACGGGCCCCCCGTGTCGCAGTGGGCATCGATATGGATGAGGCCGACGGGCTCTCTGGCGCCGACTGCCTTGAGGATCGGGTGTGTGATTGAATGGTCGCCGCCGACGGAGAGCGGAATGACGCCGGCTTCGACGATCTTGCGGATCGCTGCCTCAATATTCTCGTGGCATTGCTCCAACCGATAGCGGCTCCCGAACGGGATATCACCGATATCGGCAGCGCGTAGATCATAGGCCGGTGCGCAATCGAGCACGTGATTGTAGGGACCGATGCGTTCGATGCCGCGCACAGCCCTCGGTCCAAATCGCGAACCCGGCCGATTGCTGACGCCGAGATCCATCGGAATGCCGACTGCCGCGACCTGCAGATCGCCGAAGTCGGGGGCCGCGAAATTGACCTCCCTGTAGGGCAAGCCTGCGAAGGTCGAAATGCCCGAATAAGGTGCAGCGCGTGTGCCGCCCCTAAAGATCTTCTCGGCCACACGGCGGAAACGCGGATCGAAGAACTCGGCGCTATCGGCGAACTTCTTGCGTAGATCCTCAAGGTGCTTCTTCAACTCAACCATCGTTCTGTCTTTCCTATGAAATTTCCCGGCAATACGACCAAGGGGCGCAGACCTGGGTAAAAAGCGTTGTGGGCGGTTCCGATCGTCGCCTCAGGGCTGCGGCGAAAGGTGCTCGTGGATCGCCAGCCATTCTCCGCTCGCCTGCTTCTCGAAGACGATCGTCTCGCGCTCGGTGCTTGTCGACGGCTCACCGTTGAAAGCAAGATCCGTCTCGACGGAATGAGTGAATATGGCGACGGAGCCGGCAATCTGAACATCCTGGTCACTGGAACGGCAGGCCCGCACACGAAATCCGTCGCGCGTTTCCCACAATGCCCATTCGGCCTCATATTCCGCACGCGTATGAAGGCGGCGGTCGAGATTGTGAAATATGAAGGTGGCGGCGGGCGCAAATGCCGCGAAGTAGCTATCACGATCATGCCTGCCAAAGGCTTCGACGAGGCGATCCGCTGCGGCAAGCACAGCTTGTTGCTGGTGTTCCATCCCTGATGTTCCCTGCTATTGAATTTTGGGGCTGCTGATTAAGACGGCAAGCGGCCGGTTCTGCCGTGCTACGCGTTCCTTGAGCCTATCCAGCGTCATCGCTTCGTCTTTGACGAACTCAAGGAACATCATGTTGAGGTTATTGAAGACCATCTGGCCCACCGCAATCGCATCGATCCCAGGCATGACAGCGCCGCGTAGCTGCAATTTCTGGACCAGCGTCGAAACCTGATCGCACAGGCGCCCGTCGAGTTCGGTATATCGACGGCTGAATGGGCTCTCGGGTTGCTGGATGGAGATCGCCATGGCCGTACGCCACATCTCCTTGCTGAGATAGACCAGCGAATGGTCAAAATACTGGTCGATCAGTACTTGCAAGGCTTCGAGCGTAGTGGTCGGCGGATTTTCAACGATGTCCTTGCCGGAAGCCAACACTTCCTCGACTTCCATCGAAACGGTGGCGACGAGAATGTCGCCCTTGTTTTCGTAGTAGTTGTAGAACGTGCCAACCGACACTTCCGCGCGCTCGGCAATGTCTTCGATGCGGGCGCTGTCATATCCGACCTCCCGGAAAAGGCTCGTCGCCGCCTCCAGTATGCGGCGATTGCGATCGGCTTTCTGCTTGGCGCGCAGTCCCGTCATATGCGACTCTCTCAAATAATGAATGTCCTCAAAAATCATATTGACTAAAAAAATGAACTCATTCAATCTTTTTCATGAAGGCGCCGAAATGAGCGCCACCGACAGAGGGCCACATGATGATTGATATTACTGAAGGCGCTTTTGCGCGCAGACTCCTCGCCTCCGCTGCCATCCTCGCATTGGGTGCCGCAACAATAACGATCACCCCGGCGCCGGTACTGGCGCAGGAGGAATTGAATGCGCTTGTCTGGTGCGATCACACCGATCCCGCACTGATCGAGCCCTTCGAGCAGGCGAACAACGTAAAGGTCAATTTGAAGGAATATGAGGGTACCGGTGCGGGTCTCTCCATCATCGACCAGTCGCGCCCGGGAGACTGGGATGTGCTTGTTATCGATGGCGTCGACGTGCAACGCGCGGTCGACAAGGGCATTCTTGCTGAGATGCCGGCCGACGCGCTTCCTAATGCAGATATCTTCCCTGAAGTTCGCATGGAACCCAACAACACCCGCGACGGCAAGACCTATGCGGTCACCGAAAAGTTCGGCTACAACACGGTTTCCTATGACAAGACAAAAGTCGATCCGGCCGACATGAAGGATATGTCGAAGCTCTGGTCCGACAAGTACAAGGGCCGCATCGCGGTCTATGACTACTACCTGCCGATGATCGGCCTGACCGGTATCGATTTGGGCAAGGCAACGGCGAGCCTGACGGACGCCGACCTGCCGGCAATCAAGGACAAGCTGTTTGCTCTCAAGGCCAACGCCAAGCAGGTGAGCGACGTCGTCTCGTCGCAAACGGCACTTGCGACGGGCGAGGTTGATATCGTTTTTGGCGGAGGCGAGTGGCTGACGGCCGGTCTGGTGAAAGACAAACCCAACCTCGAGTGGGTCATCCCTGAGCAGGGCGCAGTGCGCTGGGCACAGTCGATCGGCGTTATGAAGGACTCCACGAAAAAGGACCTCGCCCTCAAATTCGTGCAGTACATTGTAAGCCCGGAAGGGCAGGCGCGACTTGCGACGTCCTCTTGCTATTGGGCGATGCCCGCAAATGCCAAGGCCGGCGAGAAGCTGAGTGCCGAACAGAAAACCGCTTTACGCTGGGACGAGCAGGCCGACTATCTCAAGCGCACGCAGCTTTACCCGATCCCAAGCGCGGAACTGGACGCAAAGATGCAGGACGCCTGGACCGAAATGCTGCAAAACTGACAGCTTCGACCCTTCTATACTGAATCACAAGACCCTCTCCCCGTGGATGGGAGAGGGAGGTCGGAGACTTGCCTGTGGCTGCTCATTCACTTGAAGATGCCGAACGTCGAAAGGCCTGGGGTTTCGTGGCACCGGCGCTCGTCTGGACGATCGTCTTCTTCGTTGCTCCTTTTCTGTTCATGGCGGCAATGAGCCTCTGGGCGCAGCAGGGCGGCTCGATCGTCCGCGTTTGGAACCTTGGCAACTACATCGCCTTCTTCGAGAAGGATGCGCTGTTCCGCGGGTTGACGAATTCCCTCGAGATCACCGCGATCGTGACGGCTCTCTCCATCCTGCTCGCCTATCCCCTGGCCTGGATCATTGCAGAGCGGGTGCCGCAAAGGTTCCAGCGAACGGCGTTAATTCTTGCGGTCCTGCCGTTCTGGACCTCTTACGTTGTCCGTTCCTATTCGTGGCTGCTCGTGCTGTCGCGCAATGGCGTCATCAATCAGACACTCATGAACATCGGTGTGATCAGCGAGCCGCTGGAGCTTGCCAGCAATCGTACGGCGACCGTTATCGGCTTCGTCCACTTCTTCGTCATGCTTTTGACGCTGACGATCTACGCAAACCTTGTGCAGCTCTCGCCAAATTACCGCCGCGCTGCTGCCGACCTCGGCGCAAATGCATTTCAGACGTTCTGGCACGTCATTTTGCCCCTGACCATGCCGGGCATCATGACGGGAGCCTTCCTCACCTTCGTGCTCTGCATCGGCGACTATGTCACGCCGCAGATCCTGGGCGGCAACAACGAGCTTGTCTTGCCTCAGATCATCATGCTGCAACTTGGTCGCCGCGCGGACTTTCCGATGGCCGCGGCGCTCTCGATCATTCTGATGCTAGCAGTCACCGCAGCCTATGTCGCTTGCGCGCGCTGGCTGAAGATTGAGAGAACGTGATGATGCGCAACCAGATCACCAGTATCGCCTGCAGCGCCTACGCGGTTCTGATCTTCGGCTTCATCTTTTTGCCTGTTATCGTGCTGGTGCTATTTTCGTTCCAGGATGGGCGCCTGCCGGTACCGCCATTCAATGGCTTTTCCCTGCAATGGTATGAAGCAGTCTTTGCCGATCGCAAGCTGATGTCGGCACTGCTGCACTCCTTCTTGGTGGCGACGATATCGTCGTTCGTCGCCTGCCTCCTCGGCTTCCTGGCGGCCTACGCGCTGGCCCGCTTCAAGCTGCCGGGCTCGGCCTGGCAGCGCGGCTTGCTGATCGCGCCAATGACAGTCAGCTACCTCATCATTGCGCTCGGACTCCTGACCGTCCTCAACGCGTTCGGAATTGGCCTATCGCTATGGACGGTCGGCATCGGTCACGTGGTGATTAATCTGCCGCTGTGCTTTGCGATCATCTACTCGTCGATGGGGGACCATCACATCAACATTGAACGCGCCGCACGCGATCTCGGCGCCAGCGATATCAAGGTGATGGTGCTGGTGACGGCGCCAATGCTGCTGCCGTCGCTGCTCGCCTCCTTCTTCCTGTCGATGACATTTAGCTGGGATGAATTCATCATCGCTTTTCTGCTGTCGCGCTTCGACGTCACGCTCCCGGTCGAAATCTGGAGACTGCTTCGTTCGGGCCTCAATCCTAAGACCAATGCCATCGGATCGCTGGTGTTCCTCGTTTCTGTCACCTTGCTGATCATGCTGGAACTGTTCCTGTTCAAAAGGACGAAAAAATCATGACCGCTCCGGTTTTAATCGAAAACGCGACGAAGACTTTCGGCAGTTTCACCGCTCTCGACGATGTTTCTCTCGACATTGCTGCAGGCGAATTCATTGTTCTGCTGGGACCCTCCGGCTGTGGCAAGACCACGCTTCTGTCCATTCTCGGAGGCTTTCTGTCGCCGAGTAGCGGTCGAATTGCCATCGGTGGCAAGGAAATGACCCACGTTCCACCGGCAAGACGTCCAACGACGACGATGTTCCAGGACTACGCGCTGTTCCCGCACATGAAGCTAAAGGACAATGTCGGGTTTGGCCTCAGAATGCGCGGCATCGGCAGGGCCGAGCGCGAGGAGCGCGCAAAGAGCTTTCTCGACCTCGTTGGGCTCAAGGCTTCGGCGGACAAGAAACCACATGAGCTTTCGGGTGGGCAACGCCAGCGTGTTGCACTTGCCCGGGCCCTCGCCGTCGACCCTGACGTCCTGTTGCTCGACGAACCGCTCGGCGCGCTTGATCTCAAGCTTCGCCGGCAGATGCAGGATGAGCTGAAAGCCATCCAGAAGCGTATCGGCACGACGTTCGTCCACGTAACCCACGATCAGGAAGAGGCCATGGCAATTGCCGATCGGATCGTGGTGATGAACCAGGGTAAAATCGAAGACTTCGGACCACCGTCGGAAATCTACATGCGGCCACGCTCGTTGTTTGCGGCAGGCTTTATGGGCGAGGTCAACTTCGTTCCCGGCAAGATCAGAGATATCGACGGCACCGGGGCGGTCGTCGAAACAGCGCTGGGGAAGGTCACATTGCCGAAAGCCTGCTTCACGGCTGGCTCGCCGTCCGCCGGGCAGGGGACAATGCTCTGCATCCGGCCGGAACATTTCCGCCGTGCCGGCGAAGGCGATGGCGCCGTTACGGCGCTCGGGCAGGCCACGGTGTCCAACAGCGCCTTCTTCGGAACCCACTATCGATGCCATCTGGCGCCCAATGGCGCTCCTGATATCAGCATCGTCGCGCATATGCCGCAATCAACCGTCGTCGCCGAAGGTCAAGTGCTCACGCTTGCGGTCAACGTTGTTGATATCGTCGCCCTGCCGTCGAAACAGGCATAGGCACCGACGATGGAACGGATCGCTGCGCACAAATGGTATGAGCTGAAGCGGCTGGCCGACGATGTCACGCAGATTTCCGAGCCCTTCATCCAGGAGTTCTATCGCTGCAACGTCTGGCATGTGCGCGGACGGGATCGGGATATGCTGGTCGACAGCGGCATGGGCGTCGTTTCGCTGCGCGAATGGGTGCCGCTCGTCACCGAGCGGGATCTGATTGCCGTCGCGAGCCACACCCATTTCGACCATATCGGTTGCCATCACGAGTTTGAATGCCGGGCCGTCCATTCGGCGGAGGCCGATCTGCTCGCCGACCCTACCCGGCAAAACACGCTTGCTGATCCTTACGTGACCGACGATATCTTCGACACGCTGCCGCCTGAGCCCTATTGCTCGAAGTGCTATGGCGTGAAAAAGGCGCCGGCCACGCGCATTCTGGAAGATGGCGATGTGATCGATCTCGGCGACCGTAGGTTCGAGGTTATCCACACGCCGGGTCACTCACCAGGCGGAATCGCGTTGTGGGAAGCCGAAACAGAAACGCTGTTTTCGGGAGACATCCTCTACGACGGGCCGTTGATCGAGGACACCTACCACTCGAACGCCGATGATTACCTCGCATCGATGGAGCGGCTCCTGGGAATTCCGGCCAGAACGGTACACGGCGGCCATTTTCCAAGTTTCAGCGGCGAGCAGTATCGCCGCCTGGTCACGGACTGGCTGAACGCAAAACAGAACAAAGTATGACGGGAGTGACGACATGCTCGACAAGCGCAAATTCTATATCAATGGCGAATGGGTAGCGCCGCTTGCTGCCAACGATCTGGAGGTTATCAATCCGGCGACCGAGAAGCCGGTCGCGGTGATTTCCATGGGCACGCCCGCCGATATCGATCGTGCGGTTGCTGCCGCGAAGACTGCTTTTGCCACGTACAGTCGCACGAGCGTGGAGGAACGACTTGCGCTTCTCGAAAGGCTGCTTGAGATCTACAAGCGCCGCTACGAGGAGATGGCACAGACGATCACGCTCGAACTCGGCGCGCCGATCACCATGAGCCGCGAGCAGCAGGCTGATGTCGGCGTAGGTCACCTGCAGGGCTTCATCGATGCACTGAAGCAATTGAAGGTGCGCGACGTGTTGTCGAACGGCGACGTGCTCTTGCGGGAGCCGATCGGTGTCTGCGGCCTCATTACCCCCTGGAACTGGCCGATCAACCAGATCGCGCTGAAGGTGGTTCCGGCGTTGGCAACAGGCTCGACCTGCGTGCTGAAGCCCTCCGAGTTCACTCCGCTCAACGCCATGCTCTATGCGGAGATGGTACATGAGGCGGGCTTCCCAGCCGGCACACTCAACCTCGTCAATGGCGACGGTGTTAATGCCGGCGCCGCCCTTTCGAGGCACAGGGACGTCGACATGATGTCCTTCACCGGATCGACGCGTGCTGGCATCGCCGTCAGCAAGGACGCAGCGGATACCGTCAAGCGTGTCACCTTGGAACTCGGCGGCAAGTCTCCCAACCTCGTCTTTGAGGACGCCGATCTCGAAGACCGCGTCACTGGTAGCGTCCTCGAATGTTTCAACAATTCGGGACAATCCTGCGACGCGCCAACTCGTCTACTGGTACAGAAATCGGTCTACGACAGGGCCGTCGAGATCGCTCAGCGCGTTGGCGGCAGTGCCACGGTGGGAAGCCCTGCGGAGGAAGGTGGCCACATCGGGCCGCTTGTCAGCGACGTCCAGTATGGCCGCGTGCAGGCATTGATCGAGGCCGGCATCGCGGAGGGCGCGCGCCTTCTCGTCGGTGGTGCCGGCAAGCCGGCGGGCTTCGAAACCGGCTATTTCGTCAAGCCGACGATTTTTGCCGACGTCAACAACTCCATGCGGATTGCCCGGGAGGAAGTGTTTGGTCCGGTCTTGGCTATCATGCCGTTTGAAACCGAAGAGGAGGCGATCGCAAGCGCCAACGATACCAGCTACGGGCTGGCGGCATACGTGCAGACCAGCGATCCAGCCCGCGCCGAGCGTGTGGCAGGACGACTGCGCGCCGGCATGGTTCATATCAACGGCGCGCCCCATCGCTATGGGAGTCCGTTCGGCGGCTACAAGCAGTCGGGCAACGGCCGCGAAGGCGGGGTGTTCGGATTGGAAGATTTTCTAGAGGTGAAAACACTTCACCGTCCCGACGCTGCTTAATCTAATGGCTGGCTCAGTCGTGAAGTCGGCCGTGACTGAGCCTGGCTCGCCGATCACTGCGAAAGCTGTTCGCGGTTCCGTTGCTGGGAGAGGGGCCGACCCTTGTATCGCATTCTTCATCGGGTCAGGGCGTCGAAATAGCCCGCGTGTTGGCTCCGGGTCGCCTTAGACTACATATAGGAGTTCGACGCCCGGTCGCGTATCTTAGGGAAAGGTAGTCTGATGGGTGCGAGCTCATGCGTCCAGCAAGTTCGCGGCCATTTGTGTGGTTTTGGAAAGCACGCCGCGTAAAAATTGCAGGCACGCATGGCAATAAGGTAGCCCGACTAAGACGCCTCAGGTCGATCATCAGTGATGATCAATCCAATTTACAAGTCTCTGTGGCTTCATGCCCCGCAACCAACAAAACTCGCAAATTCTCACACTGCGGATATTTGCACAGAAGCTCCTCCGCGCCGGACTAGGCGGAGCCCTACAGATGTTCCAAATAGGTCATCCACTCTCGTGAAAGGCGGCGAGTTTAGATGCTCAGGCTGTCGTCCAACCAGACCCGAAAACCGCCGCGGAAGGCGTTGTCATTGTTGCCGCGGCGGCAATTCGGTGGCAGTTCCTTGAGCCGTTCGACATTGCCGCCGCCTATGACGATGTAGTCCGGCAGCAGGGCAGCACCCAAGCGGTCGGCGACGTCGAATACCGATTTTCGCCATTTGCTTTTGCCGCGACGCTTCAGGCCGCGTTCACCGACATAGTCCTCGAATGTCGCCTTTCGGTAGGGCATGTGTGCCAGTTCCAGAGGCATGCAAACGTTCTCGGCGATAATGGCCGAGCCGAGGCCAGTGCCGAGGCCGAGAAAGAGCATGCGGCCCGCCTCGTAACTGCCGATCGCCTGCATGAGTGCGTCGTTGACCATCCGCACTGGTCGTTCAAACGCTGCTTCGAAATCAAAATTCTTCCAGCCCGGCCCGAGGTTAAATGGATCGGCGGCGGCCCGGTGGGCGATAACCGGTCCGGGATATCCCATCGCGACAAGGTCGTAGTGCCAGTCTTCCGTGAGCTTGCCCAATGCCGCTACCATCTGGGCCGCTGTCATCTGATGGCCGGATTCGACCGCGCGCCGTTCGCTGCCGCTGCTGAGTTCAACCTTCACATGGGACCCGCCGATATCGATGGCAAGCACAGCGCGATCAGACGGTCCGGTGCTCGCCTCGGGCTTGCCATGCTTGCGCTCTTGCGATGCTGCGATTGTAACAGTCGTCCCAGCCATGTTCTGCGCTCCTCTACGGGCCGTGCCCACAATTGCTCCCGCATTGCGCTATCGGGGTCAAGATCAGGACTGGCTGTCAAGTCCCGGAAGGCAATGCGGCGTCGCTTGATTTCAACCCGATGATGGCTCACTGAAGTGAAGTGCATTTTGAACGGAGGATCAGCAGTTGGCCTTTCCGACATTGCCCCCCGGTGCTCTTGTCCCACCAGGCGCACCCGGTATCGAGCCCCGTTGGACCTCCAGCGACAAGAGCGCGGTTGGCACCGCCGTTAGCGTGGCCAGCCGCGTTTGGTTCACGGCAAGCCACGGAATCCTTAACGAGATCTACGCGCCGCGGCTCGATATGGCCTGCGTCCGCGATTTCGGCTTCATCGTGACGGCGGACGGCTATTTTTCCGAGGAGAAGCGCGACGCTGATCATCAAGTACATGCGGTCGAGGACGGTGTTCCGGCGTTTCGTCTCGTCAACACCGCCCACGACGGCCGCTATCGGATCTCAAAGACCATCCTTTCAGACCCTGAGCGCGAGGTGGTGTTGCAGGACCTCCGTTTTGAGGCGTTGACCGGCAAGCTTTCCGACTACCGGCTGCATGCACTTATTGCGCCGCATCTCGTCAATGGCGGCGCCGATAACACAGCCTGGTATGGTGATTTCAAGGGTCGGCCCATGCTCTTCGCCGAGGGCTCGGGAAGGGCGCTTGCGATTGCTGCCTCTGCTCCCTGGCTTGCGCGTTCAGCGGGCTATGTCGGCTTCTCCGATGGCTGGCAGGCTTTGTCGCGCGGGGAGGAGCTGAAGGAGGAATACCACTGTGCGACGTCGGGCAACGTCGCGCTATCGGGGACGCTCGACATGGAGGCGACTGAAGGGCGGGTGCAGATCGCCATAGGCTTCGGCACGCAACCCGAGGAAGCTGCCTTTCGGGCCATACTCAGCCTGGAACAAGGTGTCGAGCCGGCGCTGAAGCATTTTCGCAACGGCTGGCGGGACTGGCAGGGGGGATTGCTTACCCTCGACGAGCCCCATGAACCTGGCCAATTGAACCGGTACCGCGTCAGCACAGGTGTGCTTGCCACCCACTGTGACGATGCCTCGGGCGCCATCATAGCGAGCCTTTCCATCCCTTGGGGTTTCAACAAGAGCGACGACGACCTCGGCGGCTACCATCTCGTCTGGACGCGCGACCTGGTGGAAACGGCGGGCGGGTTGCTTGCCGCGGGCGCGGGAACCGACGCGCGTGCGGTGCTCAACTATCTTTCTGCGATCCAGGAAGCCGATGGCCATTGGGTGCAGAATGCTTGGCTCGACGGCCGCCCCTACTGGCATGGCATCCAGATGGACGAGACGGCGTTTCCCATCCTGCTTTACGACATGCTGCTGCGCGCCGGCGAGATCGACGCGTCGGGGGCTGGCCGATATCTGCCGATGATCGAGGCTGCTGCGGCCTATATTGTCAGAAACGGTCCCGCCACCCAGCAGGATCGTTGGGAGGAAGATGCCGGTTACTCCCCTTTTACGCTCGCCGTCGAGATCGCCGGGTTGCTGGCGGCGGCCGACGCGGTGGAAGCGACCGGACGATTATCGGCGGCGCAATACCTTCGCGAGGTAGCCGACGGCTGGTGCGAGCGGATCGACGAATGGACTTACGCCTCCGACACGGAATTGTCGCGCCGGTTGGGCATCGATGGCTACTATGTGCGGATCGCCACAGCGACGGACGGCAGCTCCTCGCTCGGTCGCGACTTCATCCCGATCCGCAACCGCGACGACGGCGCGGCCATCATCGAAGCGGATCTGCTTCTCAGCCCCGATGCGCTTGCGCTTGTTCGATTCGGACTTCGATCCGCGGACGATCCGCGTATCCTCGGTACCGTGGCGGCGATCGATGCCGAGTTGAGGCGCGATCTTCCGGCCGGATCCTACTGGTATCGGTACAATGATGACGGCTATGGCGAGCGCGTCGACGGCGCACCGTTCGCCGGCAGCGGCGTCGGCAGGCTCTGGCCGCTTCTGACCGGTGAACGCGCGCATTATGAGCTCGCCGCCGGGCGACCGGATGAGGCGCGGCGTCTGCTGGCGGCACTGGAAGCCTCGGCATGCGACGGCGGTTTACTGCCAGAGCAGATTTGGGATAGCGAGGACGTGCCCGAACGGGAGCTTTTTCTTGGCCGCCCCTCCGGTAGCGCCATGCCCTTGGTCTGGGCCCATGCGGAACACATCAAATTGCTGCGCTCGATCCGCGATGGTGTCATTTTCGACATACCACCCCAGACTGTTGCCCGCTATGTCGCCGGTCAGCCGCCGATCGCGCCTTTCGCCTGGCGGCTGACCGACAAGCGGACTGTGATGGCGGCAGGACGTAGCCTGCGCATTGAACTGAGTGAGACTGCCATCGTGCATTGGTCAACCGACGCTTGGGCTCATGTCACGGACAGCCATACCCGTGATACGGGCTTCGGTACTCATGTCTGCGACTTACCGACCAAAACGCTCGGCCCAGGCCTTGTCGTCTTCACCATCTTCTGGACAACTTGGCAGCAGTGGGAAGGCACCGATTTCTACATCGACGTGATTTGAGACTCCGGTGTGCCGGGTGAAACGGTGGGATCGCGAAGACGCCGCCGCGGCGCAGTACAGTACAATCAACGCAAGCGAGAACTTAGTCAGGTTCCATAATGCATATTATGCCATGTTTTGCTAAGTATCTGAAATAAAACGATAATAATGTTTGACGCGAAGCGCAATCGAAGCGGAGCCAAAATCGACCAACCGCTCGACAAAGCGGCGGGGCTTCCGAGTGCGCTGCTTATTAAGCGGTCTTGGGAAATGTCTCAGCACTATCTAACTGCTGGATCTGGCACGGTTGCTAGCCGTCCTTACCGTGTTCTTTCATCTGCGACTTTTCCGGTGCACCGGTACGGCCGAACTGAACGCGTTGGGTGACGTTTCGTCGATAAGCCGGCATTGGAACAGACCGTCTATTCGAGGCCGTCAGACCCAAGTTCCCTTCATGGATTGTTGGCGCTCCGTCTGCGACCGCGATGAGACGTGCCTAACCTTAGTACGGCTTCGCCTCGATCGATCCCCCCAACGGCAGTCGCGTGTTCTTACTCCACCTTCCCGTTTCGCCGTCTTTCCTCGCCTACTAACAAACATGCGACTGCCGCCCTCCGTTTCATTTCGGCCAAATAGGTGCGGTCCGATCGTCCACGGACTCGTGACTGTCATCGAGGCCGCGATGGGCGCGGCCGGAAACAACGAAAGGAACTTAGAATGGCAACCATCGGCACCTTCACCTCCACCGAGAACGGATTTACGGGTTCGATCCGCACTCTCGCCCTCAATCTCAAGGCTCGCATCTCCCGGGTCGAGACTCCCTCCGAAAAGGGCCCTCACTTCCGCATCTATGCTGGAAATGTCGAGTTGGGCGCTGCTTGGCAAAAGACCTCCGAGCAGGGCCGGGATTACCTCTCCGTCAAACTTGACGACCCGAGCTTTGCTGCCCCGATTTACGCGACACTCGCCGAAGTCGAAGGCGGAGGAAGCCTCCAGCTTATCTGGTCCCGCCCGAACCGGGACTAGCGAGTGACCCGGCTCCGCCACAAGGCGGAGCCGGTTTTCAGCCTTTGCTGCGAACAGAGGGAGTATAGCTGCCCAATAAAGCTTGATCGGCTGTCAGCTCCCCGACAATGAGCGGTTTTCCCGATTGTGCGGAGCCTCTTGAAAAAGGCTTCCCACTCGCCCGCGTCATCGGAATTGATGCGATCCCCTGCCCCATCTAAGTGTCACTGGCAGCGGTTGTCGTCCTTCACGAACTTCAGGAGACGAAACGATGACCAATTTTATCGAACAGCAGATCGAAGAACTGCGCGCCGAACTCCGCAATGCAGGTTGGGCTTCTGGGCGTCGTCAAATCGTAGCCGAGCTCGAAATTGCCAGAGCAGAGCTTGCCGTCGCCATGGCCGAACAGTTCGATATCGCGCAAGTCGAGCTACCACCCTTAGGGCGTTCACTTTCGTCTCGAGTGCGACCCGGTGCACCTTTGCTGCGGATCGCGTTTCATCGCGATAGGGACGATGCCTCCCGCGCGTAGTGCTTAAAGCTGGCAGTCAGAATTCTGACGCGAGGTCCTTTGCTCATCAGTCGTCTTCAGGATGAGCGACGCCCACTGGCGACCGTGGCGTACCCTCTCTTTCGCTTAAGCCGGATCAGATCCAGAAAGAGCACCACTGCATCGTGCTCTCGCTCGAAATGGTGGGTCATTGTCTGTCCTTTGGCGCCTATGCGTCCCCATCGACGGGTGAGGCAAACGTCACCAAACAGAGTCGCGTCAATCGACATGGCATAAAAGCGAGCCATGTTGCGGGCCGGATCGGTGCGCTCGATGTAGAGTTTGTAGGGTTGCGAGATCATGCACACAGAATCGCGCTTTGGAGATTCCGGGTCCAACGACAGTTTTGAATCGGTTCCGGCTCACCGATTCATTTCAGTGATGTCGCGATGTGACGCGGGCTAGTTCGAGCTCACCTTCAGGGGCCGCCCGACGTGACTGAAAAGCGGCTCGCCCGAACGCATTGCCGCATGTCCTCACGTCGGAACCAGATGGCGCGGCCGCAGCGAAGCGGTGGCTTGCCGGTGGTAAAGATGATCTGCTCATCGGCTCGCATGCAAAGGACTTCGTGCGGCTGAATCAGTGGCCTCGGCGCCAGTTGCTTCGATCGCGTGCGCGATGATCCGCGCGACTGGGAGCTCAAGCTGACTTGGTCGATCTCTACCGTGGTCATGCCGCAGCGATGTGAGATGTAATCTGCCGTTTCAGGATCATTAATCGCCGCAAAGGAAAGCCAGCTTGCGCTCTCAAACCACTTGCTTGATGCATCACGGCCACCGTAGGTTTCACGCAACTGACCGATCGACTGGTAGATCATCATCAGGGTGATGCCGTACTTGCGACCAGCGTCTCGCGCCGTCTCTAGAATTCGCATGTACCCAAGGCGTGCCACTTCATCAAGAAGGAAAAGCGCGCGCGTATTCATCCTGCCATCCCGATTGTAGATGGCGTTCAGGAACGTGCCGATGATGACGCGCGCCAGCCCGGAGTGCATTTCGAGCGTCTTGAGATTGATGTTGATGAAAACATCCGTGTCGCCGTCGGCAATCGCATCTGTCATAAAGCTCGATCCGGATACCAGCGCAGCGTAGTTTGGGTAGGAAAGCCAATGCGTCTCTTTGATTGCATTCGCATAGACACCGCTGAAGGTTTCCGGTGTCATGTTCACGAAAGAGGCCACGTTCTCCTTCACGAAATCGGATTTGGAGTTGTCGTGAATCTCCTGCAGTCGCTGGCGCAGTTTCGGCTCCGGTTCCGCTAAGTTGCTGCGTACCTGGCGAAGGGTCTGTTCTTCGCTCTTCGTATGGCCGGACAGGCAGACATCGGCAATGATTGCGGTGAGGAGCTGAAGTGCGGAAGCACGAAAGAAGTCATCGCGTACGCCCTGTGCTCGCCCATTTTCGCTCATGATCCAAGATGCGACCGAGGCCACGTCTTCCTCTTTGGTGCCACCGAAACGTCCGATCCAGTCGAGGACATTGATCCCGATGTCTGGGTGCTTTGGATCGAGGACAAGAATGTCCCTGCCAGCCTTTCGGCGATGTTCGATCACGATAGGCGCAACCTCGTTCGATGAATCAAGCACGACAAGCGCCCCGCCCCATTTGAGCGCGGTTGGAATGGTGATTGAAGTCGTCTTAAAGCCACCGGACCCTGCAAAGACGATGCCGTGGGACGATCCGAAAGATCCATCGAAGCAGAGCAGCGGCGACTTGCCGCCAACGCCCCAGGTCTCAGGATCGTCAACCCGAAATGGATGTGAAGCAACGTCGTCACGATCGACGCGGTAACACTCTCCAATCACGATGCCCCCGCTATTCGGGAAAAGCTGCGCCGCTTCCTGCATCGTCATCCAGTCGGCCTCCCCATGGAGGGCGCGTTTGCCCATAACACGCCTTGGCTCGGCGCGCGGGAATGCCGCATTTCCGAGAAGCGCAACCCGCAGCGCGAAACATCCAGTCATCAGTGCAGTCACCGCCCCAGCTATCGTCCCTGTCTCAAGATCGGCAACCATGCTGCTGCCTCTGGGCAATTGGTTTGCAAAAACAGAAAGGAGAAACACCTGGCGGGCAAATGCCATCAGGAATGTGGCGGCGGCTCCGGCAACGACGCCCCAGGCAGCAGAACGAATGTTGACCGAGCCGCCTGCGGCGAAGAGGACGATCACCCCGGCGCCTCCGCTTGCGACGAAGGGCGCGGCAATACCTAGATGCTTGAGCGCGGCCTTGGCCGCATCGGTGTTGCCGAACGTTGCCAGCCATTGCTCGATGCCAGTGGTGCCAACGGTAACACCAATCATCAACATGATCGGTATGAAGAGGAGCACCACCCTATTTGCTGTCATGGCGGAATGCCTCGTTGCCGATGGCCATCAGTCGCGCTCGCTCGCCATCGTCGATCCCGAGACGGCGATTGAGATCGATCAGAGCGCCGAGAAGAAGTGCGCGCTTCTCGTAGCGAAGGCCCGCCTTGACTATCAGGCCCCCGAGTTCGATCTTGTCGCGTGTATCCTTCTTCCGCGCTTGCGAGTTTCTTGCGCGCTGCATCCGATCAATTCTCGCCAGTGCTGACTTGATCTGCTCCAGGGCGGTTCGACGCGCTTTGCGGAGTTCTACTTGCCCCGCCTTTGTCCTTTTCTATCGACGCGGGTCTCGTCTCGCAAAATCGTTTGACGAGACCTTCGAATGCCGTCTGAAGGTCTGATTCCTCGATTTCCATGTCGCCTAGCCCAGCCTTGAGAGCGACGCGACCAATGCGCTCGGCCTCCCGCGTTTCGGCTTGCTTCAACTGCTCCTGGAGACGGACGATTTCTTCGCGAATTCTTGCGGACGGTTTCTTCATTCCCGGTCGGCCTTTCATACGGTTTCGACTTCCTCAAGCAGGAAGGTCCCGCAGATTGGCGAGATGATCTACTGACAGAAATGCGAGTTGGCGCAGCCAACACCTTTGAGCATGATCCCGACCGTTCCGAAGGAGCGGATCCGAAGGGCGCAATTATACGTCGCTGACGCGACGCTCTGCGCTTGGCCTTTTTCGGGCCGCCGCTCCTGACGAGCTTATTGAATTCGATTGCTCGAAGGAGCTGGTTTCACAGTGACCGTCCCGCATTTTTCAGTCACGATCGTTGCCCGCGGGTCCGGCCGCAGCGCAGTGCTGTCGGCTGCCTACCGCCATTGCACCAAGATGGAATATGAGCGGGAAGCCCGGACGATCGACTACAGCCGGAAGCAGGGTCTGCTTCATGAGGAGTTTGTCATTCCAGTCGACGCGCCGGGGTGGTTACGCGAAATCATTGCCGACCGCTCGGTTTCATCTGCGTCGGAAGCCTTCTGGAACAAGGTCGAGGATTTCGAGAAGCGCTCTGACGCACAGCTTGCCAAGGACGTGACGATTGCCTTGCCGATCGAACTCTCGGCTAAGCAGAATATCGAGCTTGTCCGCGATTTTGTCGAAAGGCATGTCATCGACAAGGGCATGGTGGCCGATTGGGTCTTCCACGATGCGCCTGGCAATCCGCATGTCCATTTGATGACCACATTGCGGCCGCTGACGGAAGACGGTTTCGGTGCCAAGAAAGTGCCCGTGCTCGGAGCGGACGGCAATCCGCTCCGCAACGACAGCGGCAAGATCGTCTATGAGCTTTGGGCTGGAAGACTGGATGATTTCAATGTCTTTCGCGACGGCTGGTTTGCCTGCCAGAATCGGCATCTGGCAGTTGCCGGTCTCGACATCCGCATCGATGGCCGTTCCTTCGAAAAGCAGGGTATCGAGCTGACCCCGACCATCCATCTCGGTGTCGGCGCCAAGGCAATCGAACGGAAGGCGGAAGGCTCGGGCGAACAGGTCTCGCTCGAGCGGCTGGAATTGCAAGATGAGCGCCGGGCCGAGAATGCGCGACGAATTCAGCGCAATCCGGGGATCGTACTTGACCTGATTGCGCGGGAAAAGAGCGTCTTCGATGAGCGCGATGTCGCCAAGTTCCTGCATCGCTATATCGACGACGCAATCCTTTTCCAAAGCCTTCTTGCTCGCATCCTGCAGAGCCCCGCGACCCTGCGTCTCGATCGGGAGAGGATCGACTTCGCCACAGGTCAATGTACCCCGGACAAGTACACAACCCGCGAGTTGATCCGGCTGGAAGCCGAAATGGTCAATCGAGCAATCTGGTTGTCGAAGCGATCGTCGCACAAGGTTCAAAAGACAGTGCTCGGCGCGACCTTTGCGCGCAATGATCGCCTGTCCGATGAACAGACGAGCGCAATCGAACATGTCGCCGGTGGCGAAGGTATCGCGGCAGTGATCGGTCGGGCCGGTGCTGGCAAGACCACAATGATGAGGGCCGCTCGACAGGCATGGGAAGCAGCTGGATATCGCGTCGTTGGCGGTGCCCTTGCCGGCAAGGCAGCGGAAGGTCTCGAGAAGGAAGCAGGCATCATCTCCCGCACGCTTTCGTCGTGGGGGCTCCGTTGGAGCCAGGGCCGCGATCAGCTCGACGACAAGACGATTTTCGTTCTCGATGAGGCGGGCATGGTCTCGTCGCGGCAGATGGCGCTGTTCGTTGAAACAGTCACCAAAGCCGGCGCCAAACTCGTTCTCGTCGGCGATCCGGAACAGTTGCAGCCGATCGAGGCGGGCGCTGCCTTCCGAGCGATTGCCAATCGTATCGGCTATGCCGAACTCGACACGATATATCGCCAGCGCAAACAATGGATGCGTGACGCCTCGCGCGATCTTGCGCATGGCAACATCGGCAAGGCGGTCGAAGCCTATCGGTCGAATGGAAGGATGATCAGCGCCGAGCTGAAGATTGAAGCGGTCTCAAACCTCATTGCGGATTGGAGCCGCGACTATGATCCAGCCAGGTCTTCCCTGATCCTTGCGCATTTGCGTCGTGATGTCCGGACGCTGAACGAGTTGGCGCGTGCCAAGCTCATTGAGCGCGGCGTCATCGATGGCGGGTCTACCTTCAAGACAGCCGATGGAGATCGCAACTTCGCGGCCGGCGACCAGATCGTTTTTCTCAAGAACGAGGGATCACTTGGTGTCAAGAACGGCATGCTTGCCACGGTCGTTCAAGCGGGGCCTGGCCGCATCGTTGCCGTCATCGGCGAAGGCGAACGTCGCCGCCAGATCGCGGTCGAGCAGCGCTTCTACAACAATGTCGATTACGGCTATGCCACTACGGTGCACAAAGCCCAGGGCGCTACTGTCGATCGAGTGAAGTTGCTGGCATCTCTTTCCCTCGACCGTCACCTCACCTATGTCGCCATGACCCGCCACCGCGAGGATCTCAGCGTCTATTATGGCCGCCGGTCCTTCACAAAGGCTGGAGGCCTCATCGAATTGCTGTCTCGCACGAACGTCAAGGAAACGACGCTCGACTATGCGCAAGGCAGCCCCTACCGACAGGCGCTCCGCTTTGCTGACGCACGCGGCCTTCATGCCGTCAATGTCGCCCGAACGCTTGTTCGTGACCGGCTCGCTTGGACAGTCAGGCAAAAGCACAACCTCATCACGCTCGCGTCGCGCCTGGCCGCTGTCGGATCCCGACTCGGCCTGGTCGGGCCGGCGATGAAATACCACGCAATCAAGGAGGCAGAGCCCATGGTTTCCGGGATCACCATTTTTTCGAGGTCGATCGGGCAGGTCGTCGAGGACAGGCTCGCGGCCGACCCGGGTTTAAAAAAGCTATGGGAAGATGTCTTCGTTCGGTTCCACCTCGTCTATGCCCAACCTGAGACCGCATTCAAGGCCATCGATGTCGCTGCGATGCTGGCTGACACGACGAGGGCGTCAGCGACACTGCTCAAGATCGCCGAAGAGCCGAGTAGCTTCGGTGCCCTCAAGGGCAAGACGGGTTTGTTCCCCAGCAAATCCGACGAGCAAGATCGGGACACGGCGCTCGTCAATGTCACTGCGCTGGCGCGCAATCTGGGCCGCTATCTTGAAATTCGCGCCAATGCAAAACGAGAGTATGAGACAGAGGAGTGCGCCGCCCGCCAGAAGAGCGCGATCAATATTCCCGCTCTTTCTCCGAGCGCCAGATCGGCGCTCGAGCAGGTTCGCGATTCGATCGACCGCAGTGACCTGCACGCAGTTCTCGAGCACGGGCTCGCCGACGAGAGGGTGAGGCTGGAGCTTGAGGGGTTTGCAAGGGCTGTTGCGGAGCGCTTCGGGGAACGGACTTTCCTAGGGATTTCGGCAAGGGACCCGAGCGGGCAAACCTATCGGTCCCTCACGGCCGGGATGAACTCTCTGCAGAAGGCAGAAATGAAGACCGCCTGGAATTTTCTGCGCGCGGCTCAGCAATTGTCCGCCCAAGAGCGATCGACATCCTCTCTGAAGCAGTCCGAGGCCTTGCGGCAGACGATCAGGAAGGGGCTTTCACTGAAATGACCTTTTTGCACGATCAGCGCCTGCAAACATCGCGAATTTGGCGTCGGGTGAGTTTGCCTGTCGCACTTATTTCAGTTCTCTTAGCTCTCATCGTGTCCGGTGGCGCGCTTGGGTATCGGATCAATTTAACGCCGAGCGAACCTCTCGGGATCTGGCGAATTCAAATGCCGGAAGGATCCTACAAGATTGGCGACCTGGTCTTTGTCTGTCCGCCGCCGACGCCCACCATGCGAGAAGCGTTTGACCGCGGTTACCTTCGATCGGGGCTCTGTCCTGGTGGCTATGCGCCGCTCATCAAAACCATCGTTGCGATGTCATCACAAAGGATCGAAATTGACCGCTTGGTTAGTATCGACGGCCTTGCATTGCCGCATTCCGAACCGGCCCAGCTGGACGGCAGAGGTCGGAGCTTGAGGCGGTTCAGCGGAGGAACAGTACCGACGGGCTACGTGTTTCTTCACTCTGGTTTCATCGGGTCCTTCGACTCTCGCTACTTTGGTCCAGTGCCTGCCTCCGGGGTGCTCGGCCTGGCAAAGGCGGTCCTCATCTATGCGCCGTGAACTGGTCCGCAACAGTGTCCTTTTGGGCGCGGCACTGGCGGCTGGCTGGATCGGTTGGTGCGGAAATCCCCTCGCCCTTCCTATGTCTGCCGCCTTTCCGTTTATCTGGTCCGTGGCGCGCGACCGGCCAAGCGCCGCCATGGCATCGGCGACCTATTTCCTTGCGGCATCTCGAGGTTTGCCGCATGGCGCAGTCGCCTTCTATGGTTCAAATCTCTTATCCGGTCTATTGCTCTGGTTGATCGCGTCGGCGGCCTTCGTCGGCGTCCACGCTGTTCTGTGGACCGAGAGATCGGGATGGCGTCTTGCAATCCGTTATCTCTTGGTCATGTTTTTGATGGCAGTGCCGCCCTTTGGGATTTTGGGCTGGGCTCACCCGATCACCGCCGCCGGAGTTCTGTTCCCCGGCTGGGGGTGGGTCGGTCTTGGCGCAATGGCAGCCGGCCTCTTGATCATGACGACCAGGCTTCGGCCGGCTGCAGCCATGGCCATAATTGCCTTGTGGCTCTGGTCCGCCGCACAATGGACGACGCAGCACCCACCCTTTTCGTGGTATGGTGTCGAGCTTACACTTGGAGCGTCGCTCGGCCGAACCAGCAATCTCGAACGGCAGCGTGGCCTTGTTGCAACGGCGCGGGCGGCAAGGCGCGGCAAAGGCGCCGTGGTTGTGTTGCCAGAGAGTGCGATCGGCTTCTGGACACCAACGGTCGAACGGCTATGGCTGCGTGAATTGCGGGCAAGCGGGTTGACGGTCGTCGCAGGCGCATCCGTGGTCGACGAGATCGGTTACGACAATGTGCTCTTGGAACTTTCGGAGTTCGGGGCGCGAATAGTCTACCGCGAGCGTATGCCGGTACCCGGTTCGATGTGGCAGCCCTGGCAGTCACTGATTGATGGCGGCGGCGGCGCACGTGCGTATTTCTTCTCCAATCCCGTCGCCGAAATCGCAGGCAAACGGGTTGCGCCGGTGATTTGCTACGAGCAACTCATTGTCTGGCCGGTCGTTCAGTCCATGCTTTACGACCCTGATATCATCGTCGCCGTTGGGAACGGCTGGTGGACAGGCAGCACGTCTATCGTGCCCATCCAGCGTGCCAGTGTCGAGGCTTGGTCGCGTCTCTTCCACAAGCCGCTTGTCTTCTCTGTCAACACGTAGTTCCGGGAGCCCTTCATGCTTGATCCTGCCCTCATAACAAAATGTGCCGATTCCTCCTTGAGGCCGGCGATCGTCGAGCAGTTCGTCAAAGCCGCAGGCTCTTCCGATCCCCTTGCTGTCACCGTGAGAGCGGGAGGGCGATTGGTCCTCGTTCCGAAGCCTAGAACACCCAAGGAAGCAATGGAAATCGTCAAGCAGAATGTCGGACATTCAGTCGTGCGCGTCGGCCTCACGCAGTTTCCTGCAGGTGTTGGCGTAAAAGACATTTCGGAAGTGACGTCTGGTCTTGTCGATCCGTGCGTGAACCTGCGCCTGGGAACGAGAATGTTCGCCAAGATTCTTCGCATTGTCAGCAAATGGTACGGAAACCCCGAAAGCGCTGAAGCTTTCCCGCAAGTGTTCGAGGATGCCATCGATGCCTGGAAAACGGGCGAGTTCGAGGCTCAAAGCGTATTTCAGGCCAAAGATCCCAGTGGATCGATCGCAGGTCAACGCGAACTGGACGATCCAAACGGGAGTTATGCAGGAAAGCCCGAAAGCGCCTCATCGAACTCGTCCGAACCACCCGGTGAAAACGAACTCGGCCGCGCAGGCATGCGGATCGATTTATCTCGAATCCTTGGCCAGTAGGTCACGTGCGAAAGTCTTGACGACCCAATGCGTACGGCGGTTCACCTGCCCTTCGAACACAACCGTCCCAGGCGGCGCTAGTTTAGACCGGCGCTTCTAGCGGCAGAAATAGGTGGAAAAATCATATGGTCATTGACTGGAGAAAGGTTGATCACGTCCTGAATTCGAAAGCGATATCTGGCGCCGCAGGCGTCGGCATAGAGATACCTTCCTCTAAGGTGGAGGTTTGCCACCAGAAAATCACGTTGATCATCACGGTCAATTACCGACAATACAAACATTCGAGTCTTTATCCGCTTCAATGAAAATCAGTTTGAATAGAGTTTAGTTAAAGTATTGATAAAATAATGTAGCATATAAAATTCCATATGCGTCTGGCGTGCAAAAAAATAGCGTAAATAGTACTTACCTATGATTCTTCTGTCGGGCTCCTTCCTCCCAAACCTGCCTCGTCGTCACCATGCCCGCTTTCCTTTGAATTCCACGGGCCAACTACACGTTCACTTTGGCTTTTCCGCTTTCACTCGACGTCGGCGTGCGTCCGATCATACGGCCAACGACCAGTACCAGAATTGCTGCAGCAGCCAGGCAGGCCGCGAGGAAGAACATCGGGGCAATGGTGCTGCCGGTCGAATCCTTTATCCACGGTACGACGTTCTGCGCGATAAATCCGCCCAGGTTTCCGACAGAATTGATTGCCGCCAGACCTGCGGCTGCACCCGCCCCTCGAAGGAATCGTGACGGTAGGCTCCAAAAAACAGGTTGCCCGGCAAAGATGCCCGCTGCCGCAACACAGAGAAAGGCAAACTGAAGCAGATGGTTCGGAATCACGGCGGACAGAACCAGACAAACGGCGCCGACAACCGCTGGTACCACGATATAGGGCGTCTTCGACGAGGCTTTGTCTGCGGCTGACGGCACCGCATAGAGCGCGATTGCAACCAGCACCCATGGGATGATGTTGAGAAAGCCGTTGGCCGTATTGCTGACCCCAAAGCTCTTGACGATGGTCGGAAGCCAATAGCTGAGACCGTATGCCGCTAGGGGAAACCCAATATAGCAGATCGCCATCAAGAGAACCCGCGGATTGACGAGCGCCTTGAAGCCATCGCTGGCGGTCGCCTCCATGCCAGCGTTCTCCAAAGCAAGGCGGTCCCTCAGCCAGGTCTTTTCCTCGGAATTCAGAAACGTCGCACTTTCAGGCCGATCTGAGAGGTAGATCAATGTAACGAAGCCCGCGACAACAGCGGGAATTCCCGTCACCAGGAAGACCCACTGCCAGCCTGCATGACCATAGAGACCATCCAGATCGAGCAACATACCGCCCAGTGGCGCGCCGACGGCATTCGCGAGAGCGCTGAAAATCATGAACAAGCCGACCATCCTTCCGCGATAGGCGGACGGATACCAGAGAGTCAGCAGATACAGGACACCGGGAAAGAAGCCCGCTTCGCATGCCCCCAGCAAGAAACGGAGGATGTAGAACATCGTAGCATTCTGCGTGTAGGCGAGCGCTATCGTAACCGCACCCCACGACACCAGGATTCGCGCGAACCATTTGCTGGCCCCAAACCGGTCCAATAGAAGATTGCTTGGTACTTCAAATATGAAATAGCCGATGAAAAACAGCGAGGCGCCAAGACCGTAGGCGTATTCACTCATGCCGAGGGCGTCGACCATGTCTAGCTTTGCGAAACTGACGTTCTGGCGGTCGATGTATGCGATTAGGTAGAGGATGCCGAGAAACGGCATTAGTCGCCATGTAATTCTGGAAATGAGTTCTTTTTCGACAATCACGGTCATTGCCCTCCGTATGCATTCCAATGACTGAGATAGGGCGTTAGTGCACTAATCAACCTTCACGTGAGTTCGCGCGAACTGAACCTGAAGTTCGCTTCGATGAACTCAAAGGAGGTAAACGACCCCGTCGCGGGTGAGAGGGGGGGCGATCAACGTCGAGAGAGGGGTATGATGCCCTTAATCGAATGTTCGACGTGATGGCGAAAGAAATTGGCCTGGTCGGTCGCTTCACGCCAAGCTACATGACTGTATTGCCCCCCGAATGCGATCCGATCTATCGCCCACGAGCAAGCCAGGATACCGAACAGGAAGAGTAAGCCGCGCATGCGGAGACATTAGTCGTCTTCGATTTAGAAATACCTAACACAGGCTCAGCCCAGCGTCTGGGATTGGTGAGCTTTGCAAATCCTGCATTGCACGACCCGGCGGCCATAACCGAAGTCCCGATCGATCCTCCCGGGTGGATCTATAGAGAAAATTCTGACGACAGCCTTCATGACCTTACCTGGCCGCGCGTAGCGTTGCGCCACTGATGGGGTCAACGCGGTGACCCGGGACGCTGCTTCTTCGCGGAACGAAAAGCGCATTGTCGCAGCATTCGGCGTAATATGAGTCTCGTAAGCCACGAACGAGCGGCATCGGAATTCTCACTTAACCCGGCCTTGGACGTGTGCTTTTCTATGCGGGTATCCGGCCGGGAGCTGACAGGGCCGACTGTCGGGGGAATGGAGGGGAAGCTTTGGAGCGAAGGCTAGCCGCAATCCTAGTTGCCGATGTCGTCGGGTTTTCACGACTTGTCGAGGCCGACGAACGCAATACGCTTGCGGTTCTGATAAATTTACAGACCTCGGTGTTTCGTCCACTGATTGCAAGACATGCCGGCCGGCTGGTCAAATTGATGGGCGATGGGCTGATCGCCGAGTTCAGCTCGGTGGTTGAGGCTGTCTCGTGCGCAATCGCGATCCAGAACACATTGGCGAATGAACAGGAGCCGGCCGGTTCCGCAAACAGGATCATCCTTCGCATAGGCATCAATCTTGGTGATGTCGTGGTGGACGGTGACGACCTGCTCGGAGATGGTGTCAACGTTGCGGCCCGACTGGAGCAGTTGTGCCAGCCGGGTGATCTTCTGATTTCGGGGGCAGCCTACGAACAGCTCGCTGGAAAGGTTGACGCGAATTTCGACTACGCTGGTGAGCAGCACCTCAAGAACATCGCGCGGCCGATCAAGGCATACCATCTGCCACTTAGCGGGTCTGCCTACACTTCACCCGAAACTCCAAAATCGACGGGGCCTGCCATTGCCGTACTTCCATTTGAGAACATGTCCGGTGATCCGGAGCAGGCTTACTTCAGCGACGGAATAACTGAAGACATCATCACGGAATTGGCACGGTTCACCGAGCTCATGGTGATAGCGAGAACCTCGTCATTTGCGCTACGCGGCCGAATGCTCGATTTGCGCGAGGTGGGCAGGACGCTCAGCGCGGGGTATGTCGTAGAAGGGAGTGTAAGGCGCGCTGGTAACCGTGTTCGAATTACGGTCCAGCTCGTCGAGACAGCGAGCGGGACACACCTATGGGCGGATCGATATGACCGATCGCTTGACGATATTTTTTCCACTCAGGAGGAGATTGCGCAGAGCATCGTCGCCATGGTCGCCCAACGCGTCATAGACGACAACGAATTGACGTCACGACGTCGTCGCCCGGAAGACATGCGGGCATATGATCTCTTTCTGCAGGGCAACCGCCTCTCTGACGACTTCAGGCCAGGAGCGCAGGCACGCGCGGAGGCGCTTTTCGAGCGTGCCGCTAAAACTGATCCGACGTTTGCCAGAGCCCATACAGGCCTCGCCTACATATACCTCAACCGCGCGTCGGACGGTGCTATTGGCATTCCAAGACAAGAGGATGAGAACAGGATCAAAGCACTGCGTTCAGCCGAGATGGCTTTTGCCCTCGATCCAAGCGATCCACGGGTTCAGTCCACACTGGGATACATTTGCTTGACGTGGCGAGACTTCAAACGAGCTGAACATCATCTTGGCCTGGCGAAGTCGATGAACCCCAACGATGCTACCATTCTGATAATGTGGGCATGGATGCAAGGAGCGATTGGGCGGGCTGAGGAGGGCTTGGCCGGTGCGGAGATCGCGTATCGACTGAACCCATTATATCCCAGTTGGTACAACTATTATAAATCCCGCCTCCTCTTCCAAACAGGGCGATACAGCGAGGCGGCCGTCCTTCTCGAACAGCGAACATTCGCCACGCCGGAAAGGGAGCCGCGAGACATGGCGTGGCGCGCGGCCGCCTACGCTCACCTCAACCGGATCGAGGATGCAGAGAAATGCGGCCGGGTCTTCCTCGATGCTGTCAGCAGGCGATGGTGCGGAGATGCGGCCGCGGGTCCGGTTGATTATGTAAACTGGCTTGTAGATGTCTCATACCTCAGAGAAGAAAAGGACGTTGATCGGCTACGCCAAGGATTGAGGCTTGCGGGTCTACCCGCGTGAGGGGCGACGCGCGAATCCGCTGCCATGCCATCAATGAAAGTTCCTCGCCTTCACCTTCAAGGTATCGATATGCAGGTCCGGGACGAAAATGTCCCTCGGCTTGGCCGCCGCCCCATCACGTGAGTCCGGGCTGCCTGGCGAACCATGCGCAAATTCATCGCCCCTACCTGTCGGCAACTTGAAGTCCAGATCGCGATCAGTCAGCTCGCCTAATTCCCCGGACAGGTCGAAAAGCTGCTGCGCGACAAGATGTGCGACCTCTCCCTCGCGCTGAACGCGGCCGTTTATCGCCATCATCGACGATCCGAGGACGATCCGACGCCGGCGTTCGAACAGGCTTGGCCAGACGACGAGATTGGCCGGCCCAGTCTCATCCTCGATGGTGATGAACATCACGCCTTTCGCTGAGCCAGGCTTTTGTCTTACAAGGACGAGACCTGCCGTCATCAACCATCGACCGTCACGAGCGTTCATGGCTTCGGCACAAGTGACGATGCGGCGTGCCGTCAGCTCCTTTCTGAGGAAGGCAATCGGATGGTCGCGCAGTGTTAGTCCGACATGACTGTAATCTGCGACAACGTTATGACCCGCGGTCATCTGTCGGAGTGCGACCTCAGGCTCCTGCTGCTCGGTGATCGCACGTGCTTCACGTTCGGAAGCGGCGGCGAACAGAGGAAGAGGTTCGTCACGCAGGGCCTTGATGGCCCAGATCGCATCCCGGCGCTGGAGCTTCAGCGACGGCAGGAATGCATCGGCTTCGGCAAGTTGTACGAGCGCTTCGGTTGGGACATGCGATCGCCGCCAAACATCGTCGACCGTTTCGAAGGATGCGTTCATCCTGGCAGCGACGATCCGGGCAGAATCCGCTACGGCCAGTCCCTTCACCAAGCGCATTCCGAGGCGGACCGCATGGCGATTGGTTCTTTCGATAAGCTCGAGCGTACAATCCCAGCGCGACTGGTTGATGCAGACGGGCCGGACTTCAATTCCATGGGCACGCGCATCCTGGACGATCTGGGCAGGCGCGTAGAAGCCCATCGGCTGCGAGTTCAGCAGAGCGGTGCAGAAGACGTCGGGGAAATGGCGCTTCACATAGTTCGAGGCATAGGCGATCAGCGCGAAGGAGGCAGCATGGCTTTCCGGGAAGCCGTATGAACCGAATCCTTCGAGCTGGCTGAACGTCTTCTCCGCAAACTCGGCCGAGTATCCGTTCTTGATCATCCCCGAAACCAGCTTCTCCTTGAAGCGACTGACGCCGCCGGTGAACTTGAATGTGGCCATCGACTTGCGGAGCTGGTCGGCTTCGCCGCCTGTAAAGCCAGCGCAGACCATCGCAACCTTCATGGCTGACTCCTGGAAGAGTGGCACCCCCAGCGTCTTTCCGAGAACGGCTTCCAGTTCCGGTGTCGGGTACTCGACAGGCTCCTTGCCCTCCCGGCGTCGGAGGTAGGGATGGACCATGTCGCCCTGAATCGGACCCGGGCGGACGATAGCCACTTGGATGACAAGATCGTAGAAGGTCCTCGGCTTCATGCGCGGAAGCATGGCCATCTGTGCACGTGACTCGATCTGGAATGTTCCGAGTGTGTCCGCCTTGCGGATCATCGCATAGGTCGCCTTGTCTTCCTGGGGGATTCCCGCGAGGTCGAGGTCCTCGCCTTTGTGCTCGCGAAGCAGATCGAAGGCCTTGGACATGCAGGTCAGCATGCCGAGCGCCAGAACATCGACTTTCATGAACTTTAGAGCCTCTATGTCGTCCTTGTCCCATTCGATCACCTGACGGTCGGCCATGGATGCCGGCTCGATGGGAACGAGATCGTCGAGTCGGTCATGGGTCAGCACGAAGCCGCCCGGATGCTGACCGAGATGACGGGGCGCGCCCATCAGTTGCTGGGCGAGCTTGAGCGTCAGAGCAAGCCGCCGGTCCTCAGGATTAAGGCCCTGTTCCCGCAGGCTCCGGTCGCTTGCCAGTTCATCCGACCAAGACCACATGCCTGCCGATAGCGCCTTGATGATATCCTCCGGCAACCCGAGCGCCTTGCCGACGTCGCGGATTGCACCCTTGGCTCGGTACCGCGTTACGGTCGAACAGAGGGCCGCCTTGTCGTGACCGTAGGTCGTGTAAATCCACTGGATGATCTCCTCGCGGCGCTCGTGTTCGAAGTCGACGTCGATATCTGGCGGTTCGTCGCGCTCCTGGCTCACAAAACGCTCGAACAGGAGATCGTTGGTCTCGGGATCGATCGAGGTGATCCCCAAGATGTAGCAGACGGCCGAATTTGCCGCCGATCCCCTGCCCTGGCAAAGAATACCCTTTGAGCGCGCGAAACGAACGATGCTGAACACTGTCAGAAAGTACGGCGCGTACTTCATCGTGCGGATCAGGTCCAGCTCGTGTTTTATGGCCCTGAGAACTTTCTGGGGCAAGCCTTCCGGATATCGGATTGGGATGCATTCGCGGACGTAATGCTCGAGCGACTGCTGCGCGTCCATGCCCATTACGACCGCTTCTTCGGGATATTGGTAGCTCAGCTCTTCAAGAGAAAACCCGCAGCGTTCGACAATCTCCATCGTCCGCGCCAGCGCCTCGCGGTAGCGTGGGAACAGGCGCTCCATCTCCTCGGGCGGCTTGAGGTATCTGTCGGCATGGCGTTCGCGCTCGAAGCCGACCTCATCGATCGTGGTGTTTTTGCGAATGCAAGTGACGACATCCTGCAGCTGGCGGCGGCCGGGCTCGTGGAACAGGACATCATTGGTGACGACGGTTTTCACACGGTGACGCGCAGCCATCTTCGAAATCTCGTGAAGCCGCATCTGGTCGTTCGGTCGGCGCCTCAGGCAGAGAGACACATAGGCCCGATTGCCGAATACCTCTGCCACCTTGCGAAGCTGGGCAGCGCAGTTCGCGTCCGGCAGATCGGGTAACAGGATGGCCAAAAGTCCTTCTGAATAAGCAACGACATCATCGAGCCCCAGGATGCACTTGCCCTTTCCGCCCCGGCTCTTGCCAAGTGTGAGCAGCCTGGTCAGCCGCGAGTACGCGTTGCGATTGGTTGGATAGACAAGGATCGACATCCCGTCCTGCAGATCGAGCCGACATCCGACAACAAGGCGCACGCCTGTCGCGCGCGATGCCTCGAGTGCCCGGATAATCCCGGAAAGGCTGTTGCGGTCAGCAACGCCAATCGCCTCGATGCCAAGTGCCTTTGCGGTGGCAAACAGCTCGTCGGCGCTGCTTGCGCCACGCAGGAAACTGAAATGGGTCGTGACTTGGAGCTCGGCGTATCTCATCCGAATATTCCGTGCATGAGCCATCGATGGGATCCTGTCTCGGAGTCGACCCCGTCACCCGACCTGAATATCCAAAAACGCTCGCCGCCTTCGTCCTCGACAACAAAGTAGTCGCGCACTGCCTCTAGTTCACTGTCGCGCTTCCACCACTCGCCGAAAACGCGTTCAGGACCATCAGCGCGTTTGACCTTTCGTCGTTTGCCACGCCAAGTGATACTCGCAGGCGGATGATCAGGCAGGAGTGCGATGACTTCGATCTGCTCTGGGCGGGCGAGCAATCGCACAGGCCGGGGCCAGTGGTGCGCCCACGTTTCCTCGACATCTGGAGCGGCAGCCGCGATCCGCAGTACACTGCGCTCGGGAACATCTGAGGCGACCGGCACGACCCGGTAGACCCGTTGCCCTCTATTGCCGAACACGTCGATCAGCGGCGTGATGTCATCGTCCTGCTCCTCTATGAGGTCAGAGGATCGCTGCTCCTGCTCAAGCGGCTGTGTCATAACCGCCGCCAATGTCATCTTCTCGATTCCGAACCCCGGTTCAATTTTTTCAGTACGATCTCGAAAGAGCTTCGACAGCCAGGCAACGTCGCGAGCAGGTTTGGCGGTTCCTGCACGGATTGCCTGGCGTGTACCGTCAACTTTCTCAACAATGAGATCCGTTCGCCGCACGCCAAGACCCTTGCGCTCCAGTTCGGCGACGAGCTGCACAACGAGCCGAGCAACATATTTGTTAATGGTTTCCGCGGCACCGATTGACTCGGCAAAGACCCTGCTGACCTCTATCAGCTCCGGTACCCGGATCGGATCAATCGGCTCGGCGACCCGACCAAAAACCTGATCCAGGCGACGTCCAAGTTCCGGACCGAAGCGAAGGGTCAGTGGTGCTCGGGGCGTTGCTGATAACTCCCCAATCGACTTGAAACCGAGAATATTGAGATCGCTAACGATCTTGGCCGGAAGCCTGAGCAATGAAAGAGGAAGGTGTTCGACGGCCCCGACCGTCTGTCCAATCGGAACTATGACCGTCCCCGTTCGGATCGCGCGAGCACAAGCGTGTGCCGCTCCCCACGTGTCGGCCACAGCAACCCGCGCTGTCAGTCCTTTCCCATGGAACCGGTTGGCTATTCCGGTCAACATCGGCAGCTCCCCACCCTGAAGATGGTCAGCACCTTCCGTGTCCATAACAATGCCATCGGGCTCATCAACAGCGACGATTGGAGAATACTGGCTGAGTGCCCAAAGCGTGATCCTTGCGAGAGCTGCTGCGTCGGCCGCCGGATCGGCGTCGATCAGCATCAAGCCCCTGACGATGGCTTGGGCTTTCGCCGCCGCCATCCCAACACGGACTCCCGCTTTCCTTGCCGCAGCGTCGGCCGCCGAGACCCATCGCTTTGGGCCGCTCTTTGCGATTACGGCAACGGGTTGCTCAACGGGGATAGAAGGGTCGTTGCGACGTATTCGATCCGTCGCCAACTCCGGCAGATAGATGGATACGACCCTGGACATCACACGCTCCTACGAAAAACTCAGCGCACTCACCTGCTTTCACCCGCATCAGTTCCAGAAACCATCTCGGCCTTGCCACACCCCGAACCGGAAGCTCCTCCGACGGCACGACGCTCACACGCCACCTGGTCGCTGACGCGGACGGTTGGCCGAGGTCGGAGGCCTCCGCCTGTCGCCGCCAGCGTCGAACGACCGGACCCATGGTTCCCGTTTTTCGGCGGAAAGCTGCAGCCTGCGGGAGGCTGTCATCGGCAATCGGACAAGTTCGGCCGACCGCTCCGAGACCGCGAACGAAAGGGTCTCCTCCATGGAAGCAAGCACGTGTTCCTCCTTGTCGCCTCGACGAAGACGACGCGGTCCGGCTGAAGGCCAGCCTGAGCCAAAGCCGGAAAGAGGTCCGGCCTCGTCAGGCACCAGATGACCTTGCCCTTGGTACGCGCGGCTATCCCGGCGGCAAACAAAGCGGCTGCCGCGCCGTCGGACGGTGCCCGATCCTCCGCCAGCGAACTCATGCACCGCACCGAAAGACAGTCCGCCTCCAGGCAGGTGCTCATCGATCTCGTGAACACCGAACGGCAGAACCTGATTGCGACGCACTAAGCCACCTTCGAGGTGCGCGATACGCTCCCGAAGTTCGGTGATGACAGGATTTGCGCCTGGTTGCGCCATCTGTAGCCTTCGTCAATTCAAGGGTTCCATCTCGTTCAAAAGCGAGTATGTTCTACATTTGTTCCTTTCCGGATTTTGAGTCAACGGGCGCGTTTCAGGTGCGTTTTGAACCAACAAGCCATCCACAGCAGCGCGGTGCGACGATCCATGAGGGAATTCAATGCGCTAGCAAACGCTGGTCCACAGGGCGTACAATATCTTCCGGATGAGAAAAAATTTCTGCGATGAACCAACGCTGCGAGATTACCGAGGCTCTGTCGTCACCCTCGAATGCGCTGCGTGTGAGAGAGCGAGCGATCTCGACCGGAAGGCCCTCGTCAGACAATATGGAGCGAGCCTGTCCTTCCGGCAGCTCCGGCGGCGGCTTGCCGTTGGCTGTTCGCGAATGAATGGCGTGGATGGCATCGACCGTTGTCAGGCCCGGTTTCCTTGCCTGGTCCGTACTACAGAGACGCCCGATGAGTGATCCCGCTGCAAATCTGTCAATCGAGCGCCCACGCAAGATCATCCACATCGACATGGACGCCTTTTACGCGTCCGTCGAGCAGCGCGACAACCCTGACCTTCGCGGTCGTCCCGTCGCAGTCGGTGGTTCCGAGGCGCGCGGCGTGGTGGCGGCGGCCAGCTACGAGGCCCGTAAGTTCGGCGTCCATTCTGCAATGCCTTCAGTGACGGCAAAGCGCAAATGCCCCGACCTGATTTTCGTGAAGCCGCGCTTTGACGTCTACAAGGCTGTTTCAGCTCAGATCAGGGAAATCTTCGCCGAATACACCCCAATGATCGAACCGCTGTCGCTCGACGAGGCCTATCTTGATGTCACCGAGAACCTGAAGGGCATGGAGATCGCGACCGAGATCGCGCTTGAAATCCGGGCGAAGATCAAGGCGACAACCAACCTCAACGCATCGGCGGGAATCTCCTACAACAAGTTCCTGGCCAAGATGGCGAGTGACCTCAACAAACCAAATGGCCAGGCGGTCATCACGCCGAAGAACGGACCAGCCTTTGTGGCGGCGCTGCCTGTCAAGAAGTTTCACGGCATCGGTCCGGCGACTGCGGAGAAGATGCATCGTTTCGGTATCGAAACTGGAGCCGATCTAAGAGAGAGGGATCTCGAGTTTCTCGTTCGGCATTTCGGCAAGTCCGGGCCGTATTTTTACGGCATCGCGCGTGGGATCGATGATCGTCAGGTAAAGCCAAACAGGGTCCGAAAATCTATCGGAGCGGAAGACACGTTCACTGTGGATATTCACACCTACGAGCCTGCCCTGGAAGGATTGAAGCCCCTGATTGCGAAGGTCTGGCACTACTGCGAGGCAAATCGGATTACCGGCAAGACCGTGACGCTCAAGGTTAAGTACGCCGACTTCATGCAGATCACCCGCTCAAGGACGATTGGCCATGGTTTCCGATCGAAAGAGGAAATCGAGGAATCCATTTGCGTGCTGCTGGGAGCCGTCTTTCCTATCAGCAAGGGAATACGGCTGCTCGGCGTGACAATCTCCTCGCTCGAGCATCTGGCCGACACGTGCGTTGAACAACTGGCCCTGCGTCTATGATGGGCAGCGGCTTGAAAATCAGTTTCGCCCCCGCGTCGCTACCACGCGGTACGAGCCGTACCCAACGCGAACGAATTCATCGACTGTACGTGGGCGACGTGCGGTTTCACCGTCACAACGCAGTTCCCCGGGTAGCTAAGCTTATGCTGGGCAAGGTGTTTCAGCAATTCCACAACATTACGCTTCTCAGTAAGCGGAAACGAAAAAGTCATCCAAATTCCTCCATTCGGCACGTTTCGGGCGCCATTTAGGACTTGGTTTCTTTCGCTCCGCAACATGAAATATTTAATAACAAAATAAAAATCGATTAGTTATTTGCTCAACTTTTTAAAATCGATTTAAAATCGTCTAGCGCCCGGCTCATCGTCCACACCACGGTCGCGGCGTCTGTGGACACTTCGTTTCACTACAGACGAAGGGTACAGCGAGCCCCTCGCCCACCAGGATGTTGCTGACATTCCGTCCACCAGCATAAAGAACGGCGCAGGAGCGGCCGTAATTGCATCGATCCGTTCCTTCAGTCCCCCGCTCGCACGCGCAGGAAACCCTCGCAAGCTCGACCGGTCCGGCTGCGACGAGTTCCTTCAGGCGGTCCGTTGCACGGTCGCCGAGTTCCTTCTCAAACGTACAACGGGGGCTGAAGACCTCGGGCGCGTTGTATCCAACGAGCCGTGTGCCGTTGCTCTCGCCTTCTACATGAATTGTATCGCCATCGGTGACCGAAAACGTCGACGAAACAAATTCGGTCCTGGTCGATGAGGACGGCAAACTCACCGCAGCAAACTTGCTGCCAGAAAAAAACTGAAGGCTTGCAATCAACGCGAGGACCACAATTGCCGTCAGAAATCGTCTGTCGTTCCAAGTCAGTCGATGCGAACGCCGCTTGGCAAACTTCGAGCGAGGGTACTTCGGCGAGCGAGGATGACGGGGCAACGTCTCCCGAAACTGAAATTGGACCACGTTTGAGTGATCTGCAAGAATCTCGAAGATCTTTCTCCACTGCTTGTCAGTAAGAGTGAACCTGTCCCCACTGCGGTCAATGCGCGTCAGAATATCGGTCAGGAATCTCCGCTGCCAGTCATTGAGATGATGGTCGCGTAGTGCGATCTCGATGTCTCTTTTGAGATTGGATGCTGTTTCCATCGTTCACCAATGCTGATTGATGGAGTTTAGCCGCAAACAGCTAAGGGATGCTTTCAGCGGCAGATCGACTTATAGTCAGTCAGCTGTAAGCAGCGCGCATCCAACACAATGCGGACTCTGAACGAATTTGGCCCCCTCTCGCTACGCAGGTAGGAAAGGCCCTGACGCCACTCTCGAGTGGAGTTTCATCGCGCTCATCAAATCGACCAGGAAAAAAGGGGCCACGCAATAGTACCGTGGCCCATAAGTTGTGAAGGTCGAAACCTCCAGAGGGGAACAGCTGCTGCGCGGAACTGGGAGGAGAAGCCGCTATATGCATCAGCTGCCACCGTTATGATCGTTTTTTGACCAATTGGAAAACATTTTTTGTGCAACGCAGCCATGCAAATGTGGATACTTGCAGCAAACCGCGCCGATACCTCCGCGCTGTTCCTCCATTGGTCGTTCCGTTTCGCTGAGTTCAGCGCCTTAATGACCGGACACTTTGTCCGACACAACTTCGTTTCGACGCCTAGCCGCTTCGTGGTGCCTTGAAAGTCCGAGCCAAATGGCTGACCTTCGGTCCCCAGAAAAGGGAGGCGACTACCGCATGTGTAATCTCTACCGCATGGATGATCGCGACTGGGTCAACAAATGGGCGCAGGACGTTGAGAGCCTGATCAACCTGATGCCCGCCTATCAGATCAACCCGGATCAATGGGCACCCGTCATCCGAAACACCTCCGACGGTAGGAAACAGCTCGCGAACTGCCGATGGGGCCTGCCCTCTCCGATCTACTTGCAGAGGAAGGCAGCCGAAACCCGCGCTGAGAAGCTTCGAAAAAAGGGCCTTCCAGTGGACATGGACGAACTCCTGCGGATGGAGCCGGACAGCGGCGTTACCAACATTCGTAATCTGACTTTACCCCATTGGAAGCGATGGTTCGGCGTTGAATGCCGATGTCTCGTGCCCGTGACGGCCTTTGCTGAGCCAGACCCGGCGAGCAAGGAAGAAGGCGGCAGGACACCAAACGCGTGGTTTTCTGCAAGACCCGACAAGGCGGTCATGTTCTTCGCTGGCCTCTGGGTGAGACAATGGAAGAGCGTCCGCAAGGTCAAGGATGGGCTGACGACTGATGATCTCTACGCAATTCTGACAACGGAGCCGAACGACATCGTCCGGAATGTGCACGAGAAGGCGATGCCGGTTCTTCTGCAGACTGCTGAGGAGATCGAAATCTGGATGCGCGCACACTGGGAGGAAGCCAGACACCTGGCCCGGCCGCTACCAAACGACCGCATCGTGATCACGTCACGGGAGCCCTACGGGTCCACGATTGTAAGCAAGGCCGGCGAGCCGCTTCCCGAACCGATGGTGCTTTAGAAGATCTCTGATCGCGGGAGACAGTGACCACTTCATAAAGTGTTGGAGCGCCTCTCATGTGCAGGTGCTGCGCAAGGCAGATTGGGAAGTAGAACCAACGTCTAATTGTCCCGCGCCGAAAATGGAGCAGGAATACCAACCCGATCCGTGCGCTAGGGAGCGGACAAGCGGACATCGATCGCGATAAGTTGTCGTCGGCAACACAAAGGCCGACGAGGATACTAACGCTCTGGGAGGAGCTGATGAGTGCATCAGCATTTGCGCGGCATGCCAACTTAATCCAAGAGGCGATCGGCTCGAACGCTGCGGCCAGGTCCGCACTTGTCGCATCCTGGTGCAGATCGGCAGACCTTCACCGGCTCGACCCGACCGAAAGCAATCGACCGAAACGACTGACGGATTTGGAGTTGCGCTTTGCTCGCCAGAAAATCGAACCGCTGATCCGGGCTGCCTGCATCAGCCTTGATCGACTGTACCATGCGGTTGGGGGCATTGGCTGCTGTGTTCTTCTCGCCGACCGCGACGGCATCCCGGTTGAGCGGCGTGGCGCCGTCGCCGACGACGAGACATTCAGGGAATGGGGGCTTTGGACGGGAACTGTCTGGAGCGAAGAAAGCGAGGGGACAAACGGAATCGGCACGTGCTTGGTAGAGCAGCGCGCTGTGACCATCCACCGAGATCAACATTTTTACTCCCGCAATACGCTTCTGTCCTGCACGACCGCGCCGATTTTCGATCACGAGGGCAAGCTTGCCGCCGCGTTGGACGTGTCCTCTTGCCGCGCGGATTTGACGGAGGGCTTCGTCAATTTAATCACAATGGCCGTTGGCGACGCGGCGCGAAGGATCGAGGCGGAGAACTTCCGTATCGCCTTTCCTGAAGCACGCATCATTGTCGCTTCGACAAACGAAAAGATGCCAAACCCTCTTCTCGCTGTCGACAGCAATGATTTGGTGATCGGCGCGACCCGATCTGCACGCATCGCATTCGGAATCACGTCGGAATCGCTGATGCGGTCCCTTCCAGCCGCTGATCTTCTGGGGGATGAACCTGGCTATGCCGGAAATTTGCGGCAGGCCGAGCGCACCGTCCTGGAGCGCACGCTCGCCAATACCGGCGGCAATGTAACGGCGGCGGCCGAAATCCTCGGGATTTCACGGGCTACGCTTTACCGAAAGCTCGGCAAATTTGGTCTGCGGGGCGCTCAATAGGAATTTTGCAGGCCACAGTGTCTCAACCTTGAGACACTGTGGCCTGCCGAACTGCCGCGCGCGGGCTGACATTCCGTCGAAAGCGAAAAACACTCCCACAAGGCGTCGCGCAGGGCGGCGCATTTTGGGAGGAAAGCATGAACAAGGTCGAATTCCATCGCACGGCCAAGGTGCCGTTTGCCAAGAGGTACGACAATTTCATCGGCGGCAAGTGGACGCCCGCGAAATCAGGCAGGTACTTCGACAACACCTCTCCGGTCAACGGCCGGGTCCTTTGCGAGATCGCCCGTTCGGAAGCTGTGGATGTCGAGGCCGCTCTTGACGCGGCCCATGGCGCCAAGGACGCCTGGGGCAAAACCAGCGCCGCAGAGCGGGCGCGGCTGCTCAACCGCATAGCCGACAAAATGGAAGAGAACCTCAGCACACTGGCGCTCGCGGAAACCTGGGACAACGGCAAGCCGATCCGTGAGTCAACCGCGGCCGACATTCCGCTCGCCATCGATCATTTCCGCTATTTCGCCGGAGCCATCCGCGCGCAGGAAGGTTCAATCGCCCAGATCGACGACGATACGGTCGCCTACCATTTCCACGAGCCTCTGGGGGTCGTCGGCCAGATCATTCCCTGGAACTTTCCGATCCTCATGGCCGTGTGGAAGCTGGCACCTGCACTGGCTGCTGGCAATTGCGTCGTTCTCAAACCTGCCGAACAGACGCCGGCATCGATCCATGTGCTGCTCGAACTGATCAGCGACATCCTGCCGCCAGGTGTTCTCAACGTCGTCAATGGATTTGGCCTCGAGGCAGGCAAGCCGCTCGCCTCGAACCCGAGGATCGCCAAGATTGCGTTCACCGGGGAGACGACCACCGGACGCTTGATCATGCAGTACGCCTCGCAGAACCTGATCCCCGTTACGCTGGAGCTCGGCGGGAAGAGCCCGAACATCTTCTTCTCGGATGTGGCAGACGAAGACGACGATTTCTTCGATAAGGCAATTGAAGGCTTCGTCATGTTCGCCCTTAATCAGGGCGAGGTCTGCACGTGCCCCAGCCGCGCCTTGGTTCACGAGAAGATTTATGACCGCTTCATGGAAAGGGCATTGAAAAGGGTCGAAGCGATTGTTCAAGGTGATCCGCTCGACCCTGCGACCATGATCGGAGCCCAGGCCTCCAGCGAGCAGTTGGAGAAAATTCTCGCCTACCTCGACATCGGAAAGAAGGAAGGCGCTGAGGTCCTGATCGGGGGTGAGCGCAACGAACTCGCCGGAGACCTCGCCGGCGGTTTCTACGTCAAACCGACTGTCTTCAGGGGCACGAACAAAATGCGCGTCTTTCAGGAGGAGATATTCGGGCCCRTGGTTTCCGTCGCAACGTTCAAGGACGATACCGAGGCCCTTTCAATCGCAAACGACACCTTGTACGGCCTCGGTGCCGGCGTGTGGACCCGAGACGGCACGCGCGCCTATCGGTTTGGCCGCGCAATCCAGGCAGGCCGCGTCTGGACCAATTGCTATCATGCCTATCCTGCGCACGCGGCCTTCGGGGGCTACAAACAATCCGGCATCGGGCGCGAGACCCATAAGATGATGCTCGACCACTACCAGCAGACGAAGAACATGTTGGTGAGCTACAGCCCGAAAAAGCTTGGCTTCTTCTGATAACCTCCCAAGCGCATGCGGTGTGGCCATCCCGGCCACACCGCCCCATCCCCGGAGGTCACCATGCAGGACAAAGTCTTTCTCGGAAGAGTAAGCGCGACGCCGGCGGCGATAACGCTTCTGGACGAAATCATCACCGACCATGGACCGGTCCTGTTTCACCAGTCGGGTGGCTGTTGCGACGGGTCTTCGCCCATGTGTTATCCCTGCGATGATTTCATGGTCGGCGATCGCGATGTCCTTCTCGGCACCGTTGGTGACACGCCGGTCTACATCAGCGCATCCCAATACGAGGCCTGGAAGCACACTGAGTTGACCATCGACGTCGTCCCGGGCCGGGGCGGGATGTTCTCCCTCGACAATGGCCGCGAGCAGCGCTTCCTGATCCGCTCCGCGATTTGCAAGGTGTCATCCCAACCGCTTTCGTAGAGACTACACGGGCTCCCAATTGCGATGCTTCAGCTGCTGAGCCGGATCAAGGCACGGACAAATGGCAGGTAGGCTTCCGCGGGGCGGCAACACAGTAGTGCGCCAGGGCCTTGCGATCACACGTGCAGGTTACGATTGAAGTCGTTCTTGAAGAAGGAGTTGGCCAATCGACGACCTCGATGTGGAACAATTGCCACACTGGCGCGCGAACACCTTCTGCTGCAGGAAGAATGGCGAGCGTTTGCTTTTCCTTTTTTAGGAATGTCCCATAACCTGCATGTGCCCAAATGGGCGGAAACGTCGCCAATGCCTGTCGAAGGCAATAGCAGAGCATTGGCGGCGTTTCGTTCGGTTGGCATTCTGTTCGCATTTGAGCGGATTCGACCGGCGCGGATCCTATTTTCGCAGCGTCGCCAGATAGTGCTCGAGTGCCTTGATCGCCTTGTCGCGGTCCGCGCCTTTCAGCGCCGAGCCGATATCCCACTGCAGGTCGCCCTCGCTGTTCGAAAACACATCCTTCATTGCTTCTTGGGCGGTTCGAGCGCCGATCACACGGTAGGTCTTGATGGGATAGGCGAAGCCCTTGACGGTCAACGGAGGCAGTTCCTCGGCCTCGATTTCGTCCTTGACCAAAGCGTAGGTCTCGCCCGCCAGCAATATGCCGCCGAGGTCGGCATGGCTCTGCAGTCTCGAAGCGAGGTTCACCTCGCCGCCGATGATGGTATAGTCCATCCGATCCTCGCTGCCGAAATTGCCCACGGTGCAATAGCCTGTATTGATGCCGATGCGCAGATGGAACGGCAGGGCAAAGCCGGCTCCTGCCCATTCCGCGCGCAACTCCTGCATCCTGCTCTGCATGGCGATCGCCATTCTGACGCAGGCGACGGCGTCTTCCCTGGTGCCCCTGGTTTCGGGATCGCCGAAGAACACCAGGATTGCATCGCCGATGAACTTGTCGATCGTCGCACCGTACGTCAGAGCCAGCTTCGCCATCTCGGTCAGATAGTGATTGAGCAGATCGGTCAGTTCTTCGGACTCGAGCTTGTCGGTCGTCGCCGTGAAGTCGGCGATGTCTGAGAAGAAGACGGTCAGCTTCTTTCGGGTGGACGAAATCTCGACGTTCTGCCTACCGGAGAAGATCGAGGCGAAGACCTGTGGCGAGAGATATTTCGACAGCTTGCTCGAGACCGCTTCCAGCGCGCGGTTCTGCTCGCCGATCCGTCTGCTCGCTTCCTCCGCTTCGCTCTTGGCAGCTTCCGTGGCCGTGTGCAGCCGCGCGTTTTCCAGCGCAATCGAGGCAAGTTGCCCGAAACGGTTGAGAAGCTCGACCTCTTCGGTGCCGAACTCGAGGGCCGAGGCGTCGTCGTAGGCGATGCCGAGGACACCAACCACCCTGTTGTCGGATTTGAGTGGCACGGCCATGATCGCCCTGATTGTCACATCGAGCTGGGCGGCGGCGGCCGCCCTCCCCGGCCAGGTCGGGTATTCGTTGATGACAAGCGCCTCGCGCGTATGCCAGACCGTGCCCGCCACGCCTTCCTTGCTCTCCAGTTGCTGACCCGCGGCCTGCCCCGCATAGACACCGACGCCGACCATGCGCTGAAGCGTCTCTCCGGCTTCGTCGACAAGATAGACGTATCCATGTTGCGTGCCGAGCAGACCTGCAGCGCGCATCGTCAAATCTGACAGGAGTCCGGTCAGGTCCAATCTCGCAATCAGGCCGAGCGACGTATCGTGAAGGGCGCCCAGATATTCGCTCTGCCGGCGAAATTGCAATGCCAGCTGCTCCTGTTCCCTGCGGCGGTTCTCGAGGTCGCCGAGATTGGAGCCCAACTGCGCCGTCATGTCGTTGAACGTTGTCGCCAGCGTGCCGATCTCATCGCCCGATTCCACCTTCGCGCGCGCGGCAAGATCGCCTTGACGAACCCGGTCGGCAACGCCCGTCAAGCGCTGGATCGGCCCAGCGATGCTTTCCCGGAAGATCAGTCCCAGGATCAGGCCGAGAATGGCGGCGGCCACACCACCTAGGAGGATAATGCGCTGGGCCTTCTGGAGCTGGTCGCGGCCGCCACCGAGATCCGCCTGCAGCCGTTGTTGCTCCTCATTGGCGATCTCGTCCAGAATTCCAAGCATGCCTTCGGCAAGCGGGACGGCCTGCGTGCGGAAGATATAGAGATCCTCACGTGCGTGTTCGCCTTCGACTGCTGTAAACATCTGCGCGGGAAACTGCAGGAAGACCGCCCGCGTCTTCGACAGCTTGTCGATCAATATTTCCTGGTTCGGCGTCAGCGCGACGGTTGCGTCGGTAATGCTCTTCCAAGCTGCATCGTTGATGGTGAGGTTAGCCTCGTATTCGTATTTGAAGCCGTCTCGCCTGGTGGTCACATAGCCCCGCAGCCCTGCAACCATCGCATAGAAGGAGCTCTGGAAGGACGCGAGGTCGGCCAGATAGGCCATGTTCTCGGGCGTCGCGTCTCGCTTCTGCTGCGCCAGGATCAGCGCCGTTGCCGTCCCGACAATCGTGGCGATCATCGGGTTTGCATCCGTCACCAACAGCTTGAGGGCGGGTTCGCGTCGAAGCTGGTCATTGCGTAACTCGAAGAGCTGATCCGTCAGCGGCTGCCAGGAGGCAAGCTTTTCGTGGAGCTCCCCCATCCGCTGTTCGACGTCTGCGACCGGGTCTGGCCGCGGAGCTGTTCTCTCCTGGAGCAGACGTTCAAGCGACTGCATGTCCCCGAGAAATGCGGCTTTCGCCGAAGCGTAATTGTCGCGGTAGCTCTCCTCGCCGAGCGCAAGATAGCCGCGAACGGCGCTCAGCATCCGTAGCAAGTCGGCTTGTGCCCGCGCCGAGGCGACCGCGCTCGGGGCGCTCAGGTTGGTCGTCCTGTTGATGCTTCTGACTGCATCGAGGCTGCCCAGATAGTTCAAGCCGACAACGAGCAGCGTCAGCGCCGCCAGAATGCCAAATCCGACCGTGAGCTTGCCGCCGATGTTCAGGTTTCTGAGAATGGGTGAAGCTGCGCGGACGAGCGCATACAGTGGGGCGACATAGAATGGGCGATTTCTTGCGACCACAGGCTCCTCGTGCTCCATGCCTTCAGCTTCGGCCCCTCATGGCTTGCGCCGCCAGTCCGCGATGTTCCACGTCTCGGAATCCCATGGCGTGGGATTGAATCCGACGATGTCGTTGCGAAGGCCGGGGACGTTTGCCCACTCGACAATGGGAATGACCGCGGAGTGAGCAATCAGCAAGTCGTTCATCGCCACGAACAGGCCAATCCGCTTTTCCGGATCGATCTCCGTTTCCGATGCATGGAACAGCGCATCGTACTTGTCGCTGCAATAGCGGGACTCGTTCAGCCCCGACCAGTTGTTGCTTTTCTGAGCGGCCTGCGCGCAGGTCCACTTGACCATATAGCTTCCCGGATCGGGGCTCTTGTTGCCGGTCGCGAATTCCTCAAGATCCGCGTAAAAATGCTGGCTGGTATTAAGGATATCCGGTGAAGGCGAGAAGAAGACACTCGAATCGATCTGCTTGTCCTCGACCCTGATGCCGATCGCCGCCAGATCGGCGCCGATGATCGCCTGGGTCTTCTGGCGGACCGGGTTGACCGAGGTCTGGAAAAGAAGGGTCAAGGGAACGCCGTTCCTGTCGCGGATGCCGTCGCCGTTCGTGTCGCGCCAGCCTGCCTCGTCCAAAAGCGCGCGAGCCTTGTCGGGATCGAATTCCCAGGTGGTGTTGGGAGAATTATAGAGAACAGGGGCGACCAGGAGGTTTGCCGTTGGCCGGCCAGTCCTCCCGTAAAGCGCGGCGATCTTGTTGCGGTCGACAGCTTTCGCCAAGGCGAGCCTCACCTTGGCATCGGCAAGGATCGGGTTGGGGAACTGCAGGCTCGCGCGCTCGCCATCCGATGTCTCACGGTTCGGATCGGTGAAATTCAGCATGAGGCGCTCGACGTAGGAGCTAAAGTAGAGTGCCACCTTGCCTATCTGCTTCGCCTCAAGCTCCTGCAATTCGGCATCGCCGATCTGCAGGTTCCACGCGTAGTCGACGACGCCCGTGCCGAGCACGGCCTTGGCGGCCGTCTTCGCATCGCCGCCACCCTGCAAGGTCACTTCGTCAAATCCCAAACGCGCCCGGTCGCGGTATTCAGGATTGGGCTCGTAGATGATCTTGACGGTGTTGACGACATCGTCGCCGATCAGCAGGACGTCCTCCGTACGGAACTCCTTGAGGCGATACGGCCCGGTCCCGACGGGGGCCAGGTTGGGAGGCGCGTCAACCGCGGCCTTGTTGTTGTAGGGGGCAAATATATGCTCCGGCAGGATCGTTCCCTGTATGCCGACGAAGGGGAGCGCCCAGGCGGGATCGACATCCTTGAACGTTACCTTGACGGTCAGGTCGTCGAGTGCTTCGACCTTGTCGACCGACTTGTAGGTTCCGATACTTGAGGAGCCCACATCCGGATTGGTGATGTAGGCATAGGTGAACACAACGTCCTTGGCGGTGAAGGGGACGCCGTCCGACCATTTGACGTTCGGCTTCAGCTTCCAGGTGACCGACCGCCCGTCGCCCGCGACCTGGCCGTTCGTCAAGGAGGGAATTTCCTCAGCTAGAAACGGTACCAGATGTCCCTCGGCGTCGAAACTCGCCAGCGGTTCATAGACCACGCGGCTCGCAGTCTGATCCTTCACGCCGGGGGCAAGATGCGGGTTGAGGATGCTGGGTGCCTGCCAGAAGAGGAGCCTCAGCGTGCGATCAGCCGAATGGGCAGGGTGTGAGACAACCGCAAACAGCAAGGTTATCACCAGAACGAAAAAGCGTTGCGCTCTACCCATATTTGAACGTGCCTCCGTCATTTGCGATGCCAACCGGCGATGTTCCACGTTTCGGAATCCCAAGGCGTCGGGTCGAAGCCTTCAAGGGAGTTGCTTATTCCGCTGACATCGGCCCAGTGAACCAGAGGAATTGCCGCGAAATCCGAAACGAGCAGATCGTCCATCTTCACGAAGATCTGCCGGCGCTTGGCCGGATCGACCTCGACGGCCGACGCCCGATAGAGCGTGTCGTAATCCTTGTTGCAGTAGCGGGCCCAGTTTGACCCGGACCAGTTATTGGCCTTTTGCGCCGCTTCGCCGCAGGTCCAACCGATCATATAGCTGCCGGGATCGGGGCTCTTGTTCCCGTAGGCATATTCTTCCATGTCGGCGTAGAAATGCCGCCGAGAGTTGGTGCTGTCGGGCCCGGAGCCCAGAAAGATGCTGGAGTCGATCATCTTGTTTTCGACCTCGACCCCGATCGCCTCCAGGTCTGCCTTGACGATCTCCTGGGTCTGCTGGCGAACGGAATTGACGGTTGTCTGAAACAGGAAACGCAGCAGCACGCCGTTCTTGTCGCGCACGCCGTCGCCGTCGCTGTCTTTCCACCCTGCCGACTCGAGGATCGACTTGGCTTTGTCGGGATCGAACGCCCATTCGCTATTCGGCGAATTGAAGATTGCCGGGGCGACCAGAATGTTGCTGGTCGCACGGCCCGTGCGGCCATAGAGCGCCGCGATCTTCTGTCGGTCGATAGCAAGTGCGAGTGCGGCGCGTACATTGCTGTCGGACAATGTGGGATGCGGATATTGCAGACTCGACCGTTCCCCGTCGGCGGTTTCTCGGTTGGGGTCGGTGAAGTTCAGCATGATGCGCTCGACATAGGAGCCCCAGGAGACTGTCGCCTTGCCGACACCGTCCGTTTCGAGCTCCTTGAGCACGACATCGTCGACCTGGAGGTTCCAGGCATAGTCAACCACGCCTTCCTTCAGCACCGCCTTGGCCGCGACCGAAGCGTCGCCGCCGCCCTGGAGCGTCACCGCATCGAAGGTCAGCTCATCCGCGTTGCGATAATACGGATTGCGCTCGAAGATGGCCTTCACCGTGTTGACGACATCCTCACCTATGACAAGCACATCCTCAGTCTGAAACGCCTTCAGGCGGTACGGGCCTGTGCCTATGGGGGCCAGATTCACGGGTGCCGTGACCGCATCCTTGTTGTTGTAGGGGGCAAACACATGCTCGGGCAGGATCATGCCCTGCACTCCGACAAACGGCAGCGCCCAGGCCGGATTGACGTCCTTGAACGTGATTCGCACGGTGTCGTCGTCGATCGCAACGACCTTGTCGATTGTCTTGTAAGAGCCGACACTCGCCGAGCCGACATCCGGGTTTGTGATATAATTGTAGGTGAAGAGCACATCTTTGGCCGTGAAGGGCTGGCCGTCGGACCACTTGATACCGTGCTTGAGCTTCCAGACGACTGAACGGCCGTCGGCGCTCACGCCGCCATTCTCGAGCGTCGGAATGTCCGCGGCGAGGAAGGGAACGAGATGTCCCTCGCGGTCGAAGCTGGCGAGAGGCTCATAGACAATCCGGCTGGCTGTCTGGTCCTTGATGCCCGGAGCCAAGTGAGGATTGAGCGTGCTCGGAGCCTGCCATAACAGCAATTTCAACGTCTTGTCGGCCGACATGGCGTGTCGTGGGACAATCACGATCGACAGGAAAAGAATAGTCAGCAGAAGGAAGCGCGCTGTCTCCAGGAACGCTCCGCGTTGCAACCGGCACCGAGCTTCTCTCCGCATCGCACTCCCCCACGATGGTATTGCCCGACGGCGGCCCGACCCGCTGCGCGTCAGTATCCTAGAAATCCATCAAATTCCTTGCATGCGTCTCGGCAGATCCATGTTGATCTCATCATGAACAGTTGGCAATACCCAGGGTGGTAGAGCGAGAAAGCCTAAAGCTTTCGACATGACTCGACGAACAGGATTGCCAGGCTGACAGAGGCTTCGCCTTATCCTGGCTGAGGCAGGCAAAGACTTCTGCGAAACGCGCGGCCCCGGGCGCAGTGTCTGCAACGGGTCTGAGAGCGGTCAATGCGTGACATGTCGTTCCGGCGCTCCAACCGCCATGCCCAGGTCGCGCCAGACACCACGTCGCCAATATCGCGCATTTTAGCAATCTGACATACGAACGAATAAACCCTAGCGTGTTAAACTCTGGAAGAATTTAGGAGTGAGACATGAAGTTTCCAATGGTGGTAGCTTTGAGTTCGGCAGCGGCATTCTTGGGAACCGGCGGCTACGCCGTGTTGCCCAAATTTGTGACCGCTCCGATCCAGCGTTCGTTTGCCGCACCGACGCAGCCGATGATCATAGACAACGGAGTGATCGTGCAACGAGGCACGGCCTGCAACATCAAGGGCAACGTCAGCATCGAATCTGGCGACCGCATCTATCACGTACCGGGCCAGCACTATTACGAGGCCACAAAGATATCGCCGCAATATGGCGAGCGCTGGTTCTGTTCCGAGCAAGAAGCGCGTGAAGCTGGTTGGCGAAAGGCCAAATACTAATCCCGCCGAGTGAAAATTCGTTGCTACTTGAAATTGACCTCGACCCCCCGCGTCTTCGCGCCGATGGTGCGTTTCCCTCACTCGCAAGCGGAGCGATGGATCCTATAGAAATCAACGTCAGCGCTGTCACTGTTAAATCATTGTTCCAGTCGTGACGGCTTTTGCGCCACGTGTAGACCATATTGATCTGGAAGCATGTTGCTGGCATAAAAGCCGATACGGGAATGGTGTCTCCCTATAACCGCGCTGTTGCTGATGACGCCTGCTGATCAACGCCCCACTTGGGCGAGCAGGAGGCGTGCGTGGGATATCTCATTGTATTTATCGGATCAGGGCTCGGCGGCATGCTCCGCTACGCAGTGGGCATGCTTTCAGTTCGTGTCTTCGGGACGAATTTCCGTACGGAACGCTCGGCATAAATGTTTTGGGCTCTGCCCTCATGGGCATTGTCGTAGGTGTTTTCACAACGACCAACCTAACGTCGGAGGATACCAAGTTGTTTTTGACCACAGGAGTCATTGGTGGCTTCACCACGTTCTCGACATTCTCACTTGATGCAGCTGTGCTGTGGGAGCGCGGCCAGCATTTGGCTGCTGCGGCGTATGTCGTCGCAAGTGTCATCGTATCGCTTATGGCTCTGATCCTGACCATGATGGTCATCCGGCGACATCTATGAAGGTCGGCTTTGGGGCCGTCAGCCGCTTCTGGAGCCTGGAAAACGAAAGCGGTCAAGCATCCGTCGTGTGTTGGCGCGTGGAGCTGGCCCTAAGCGGACATTGGAAGTGAACGGCAGATTTGCGTCGAACACCGCTGAGAAGCGTCAGATAGAGGACCGATATCTAGAACAGCGTTTTCCCCATTGAAAGCTTCCTGAGAGCTACGGCAATGTTGGCAACCAGCCGCTCCTTGGCGGGTCCATGATCCGGATATCGGGTCAAGTTGTCGCCGTTGTGCATGAAGACGTAGCCTCCACGGCCGGTCTCGGTCGGATACTGCCAGATCCAATCCGCCGGTTTCGGGTCGTTTTCAGTACCGACATCGGTGAGCCAGATCGCACCGGGCGGCGGATCGGTCCATCCGCGCGCATACTGCCCGAAAATGCCCGCCCAGCCGTCGAAGTCTTCTCCGAGGTCGGCGAATATGCCGAACCGGTCCTCGCGCACGCGAACCTTGATGTTCGCGAAGGGACGCGACGGTACGGCGTGGAACGGCGCCATGAAGGGTAGCCACGGCTGACACGGCTCCGCGCATATGATGAGGTTTCCGCCCCGCGCCAGGAAGGCGAGGAGATCATCGGCCCGGCTTTTCAGGAAGAATTCGTCATGGCTGCTCGGAATGTAGAGCGTATCCGTCTTCTCAAGCAGATCGAGTCCGAGTTGATACTGTGGGGCGAACCGGGGCTCGAAACCGGCAATCCGAAGGCTTTCCGCGATCCATTCCGGATGCCACTCGGAGGGAACATGCGAGCATTGCAGATAGGTGAAGCGGTTTCTGGCCGAACGCTCGATGCCGAGCTCGCGGTTGAGCCAAGGATAGAAGGAGCGCAGGAAGCGCGTGGTCGCCGGCATGAAGCGCTGGCCATTGTGCGAATGGGGGTCCAGAGTCGCGAGCAGCAGCCGCCCGCCGCCTGGCAGCGACGGAAAGTCGAGAAACAGGCTGCCGCGCCCGTCGTCGATCTCCATGATGGAACGCGCACCTTCCGGAACGTTGTAGGAGCCGCCCCAATGCCAACTCATATGCGACAGCGGCAAGCTTTCGGTAATCGGATGACGTGGCACCGACAGCTTGACCTCGAGCTTCTCGCCCTTTGTCCACCACAGCCAGTCGCGACAGTTGCCGGGCGTCCATGTCAAGCCGGGAATATCGAGCCAGTCGGCATGACCCTGAAGGCAGACGACCAAAAAACCGCCACCCTGCAGGTAGGCATTCAATTGCCAGGCATGCGGAAGCGGCGCGGCCGAGTCCATCGCATCCGGCATGATTACTGCCGCGTAGGAGGAGAGGTCCACCTTCGGTAGATCGTGGATGTAAATGCAGTCGTCGATGTAGTGACGGAAATCCTGAAAGCTTCTGAGCTGCCAGCTATTGCCCCAGTGAATATAGGCAATCCGTTTCGGGGGTGCCTTCACTTCAGACATCGAAACGAACTCCGTCATGGCGGAACACCGGCGCGTAGGTATGCTTGGCGAGCCCGCCGAAATCCGCGCGCGCGATCGGCAGGTCATAGAGTACCGTCAGGTTTGCGGCGGTGAGCGCTTCTTCGGTCTGCCCGCAGACATACTTACTGCCGCTCGTCATCAACAGCACGTCGCTGGCGATCTCCACGGCGTGCTGCGGCATATGGGTGGAAAAGACAATTGTCATCCCGTGCGTGTCCCGAAGGTGTTCAAGCAGACCGAGGACCTTGTCCTGGTTCTTGTAGTCGAGCGCCGCGCAGGGTTCGTCGAGCACCAGCAGATCGCATTCCGACGTTAGTGCCTGGGCGATCATGACCAACTGCCTCTGGCCACCGCTCAAAGAATTGAATGCCCGCGGCTCGAAATCTTCAATCCCAAGCATCTGGAAGTAATGCCTGACGATCTCGTAGTCCCGTTTGCCCGGCGCGCCGAACAGGCCGAGATGACGCGCCCTTCCCATCAGGGCAATGTCGAGCGCGGAATAGGCGAACGGCACGTCGAAGAGTTGCGGCACGAACCCCACCTGCCCACCGATCGAAAGTCGCCCGGATTTGGGCTTCAGAACGCCGATCAGCGTGTTGATGAGGGTAGTCTTGCCGACACCGTTGGCACCGAGCACCGACAGTATCCGCCCGCGCTCCAGGCTCAGACTGTAGTCCCTCAGGATGATCCGGCCGCCACGTTCGACGGTGAGATTGCGTGCTTCAATCACTGGACCAGCCCCCCTTAGCATGCAGTTGGCGCAAGATTACCGCGAAAACGGGAACGCCGATTAGCGCGGTGATGATGCCGAGCGGAATCTCAGCCGTGGTCATGGTTCGGGCGAGGTTGTCGACCATCAGCAGGTAGATCGCGCCAAGAACGCCTGCGACAGGTAGCAGCCGCTGGTGGTCGGCGCCGACGAGCACGCGAGCGACGTGCGGAATGACGAGCCCGACCCAGCCGATGATACCGGAGGTCGCGACCACGCCCGCCGAAATCAGCGCCGAGGCGATGAGGATGATCCACTGCACCAGCACGACCTTCGTGCCGAGCGCCCGTGCCTTTTCCTCGCCAAGTGAAAGGATGTTGATCTGGAAACGCAGGAGATAGATGGCAACCGAGGACGGTACCACGGCAGCGGCGACCAGCAAAACATCCAGATAGTTGGTGGAGGCGATGCTTCCCATTAGCCAGTAGGTAATGGCAGGCAGCTTCTGGAAGGGATCGGCCAGCAGTTTTGCAATGGAAATCGCCGCCGAAAAGAAAGCCGATATCACCACGCCCGCCAGGACCAGCGTCAGCATGCTGGTCCGCCCCCGCACCGTCGATAAGAGCTTGACGAGGAAAACGCTGCCGATGCCGAAGAGGAATGCCATCGTCAGCAGGAAGTATCCCTGCAATCCGAAGAGAATTGCCAGCGTTCCGCCGAAACCCGCGCCAGACGTCACACCAATGATGCCTGGATCGACCAGTGGATTGCGGAAAAGGCCTTGGAGCGCCGCGCCCGAAACCGACAAGCCGAAACCGACAATCACCGCCGCCAGGATACGTGGCAAGCGCACCTGCTCGACGACGACCTCCTGCACCGGATCCCAATAGGGAATGGTCAACGGGTGGACGTTGTCCATCAGGATATAGGTGACGTCAGTGACGGAAAGATCGTAACGCCCAATCGTCACGGAATAGAGAACCGCAAGAATGAGAAGGCAGATCATGACGGGAAGGACGGAAATCGAAGCCAGTTTCCGCCCCACCCAGCCGGATGCGCTGCCGGCCGCCAACGCCTTAACCGAAGATCTCGACATATTTCGTCGCCGGAGCGTTGCTTTCGGATTCGAGAATCGTCTTCACCTGGTCGGCGGACAAGTCGGCGCCGTAGATCAGCTTATAGGTGTCGGCGATCTGCTTCTTGAATTCGGGCGCGAAATCGATGCCATGGGCAATCGCAGCGAGCCATTCCGACGTCAGGAAGATTTCGGGCGCATCGGGCGTGCGAGCGAAGACGGGTTGCTTATAGACCCGCTTTTCCTTGACCGCCTTCAGGCTGGCCAACACCGGGTTGTCGAAGAAATCCTTGGGGTTGAGGTCGCTGGCATAGGCCGGAATCACGATGATGTCGGGGTTCCAGACGAGCAGTTGTTCGAAATCGACGGTACGCCACCATTCGCCCGTATTGTCCGCCGCCGGGTTGGTTACGCCGCTGAGCGAAAGGTCTTGCGAACCGTTGGCGATGACCTGGATCTGGTCGGCCACTTTGTCGATATGAAGTACACTGGGAAGCTTGGATTTTTCGAGCTTGCCTACCTTGCCGTCGAGTGCCTTCAACGTATCCGCCTGCGCCTTCAGGATCGCCTGGGCGCGGTCGTTACGGCCGGTCATGTAGCCGGTTAGCGTGATGTAGTCGAGGCGGTCTTGCTCCGTGCAGCACTGCCAGCCCACCACGGTGAGGCCGACGCGCTCCAGTGGCTCGATAATCTTTTCGTCGTGGGTCCACTGGATTACCGCGTCCGGCTTCTGCGCGAGGATCGCCTCGACATTGGGCACGAATCCGTCCTGCGCCGCGCTGGAATTGATCTTCGCCATTTCCGGCAGCATCTCGGCGTAGATGCCCTTCGTGAAATAGCGGTCCAGCGAATCCTTGTTCATCCCGGCGATGTTGCCTGCCTTTTCGTCGACGGCGCGATAGATTATCGGCGCGGACCGGACGATGGCGACAACGCGCTCCGGTGGCTTTTCAAACGTAATCGTTTTCCCTCGGTGATCGGTAAACGAGCTTTCGGCATGCAGCGTCGCCGGTGCAAAAAGTGCCAAGGACATGGTGAATGCGGATAACGTACGAAGGCGGCTGGACATGATCGTCTCCTGGAATCAAACCCAATTTGTTGCTCAATTGATGAGTGTCGTAGTCAAGTTTAGCCTGCATGTCTACTGCGCGCGGGGCTCGAAAAATAGTTCCTCCATCCAGCCGAAGGTCTGGAGACGCTCGTTTTCAACCAATGGCTATCCAGGTGGGCTGGCGGATAGTGACACGCCGATCGCATTGGCGCGGCGGAGCAGCGTTGTCAGCGTTGGCCCCGCATGGCGGGAGTCACTCATGCGAAAGCATTCCTCGAGTCTGGTGGGCGCGTGATTTGACGCGAAGTGGACGTTCGGTCGCCCTCGGCCGAACGCACGCGCCGACGCCTCCATTCGGAAGTTCGAAATCTCTGGTTTCAGTCCCATTATTTTAGCTATAAAATGGGAGACACCGCTCAAAGGGGATTCAAGACCCAATGCCCACAGAGAAGGAGGGCCGTGCGCCTGTTGCGCTGGAACAGCGCGACGTAAGCGCCGACCAGCGGATGTTTTCGCCTTCCGTTGCGCGAAATTCGGCGCCGATCCTCGCGGTCCTAAAACGTGTCCTTCCAACACATGGCGCCGTGCTGGAGATTGGTTGCGGGACCGGCGAGCACGCTGTGTGTTTTGCGGGCGCAATGCCCAATCTCACCTGGCAGCCGAGCGATCCGGATGCCGACGCCCGCGCCAGCACGTCCAGCTGGATCAAATTCGCAGGGCTGGAAAATGTGCTGGCACCGCGGGATATTGATGTTTGCTCAGGACAATGGGGCGTCGAACAAACGGAGCATTTTGACGCCATCGTGTCGATCAATATGATCCATATCGCGCCATGGGTGGCAAGCTTAGGATTGTTCGCAGGAGCTGGCCGCTTGCTTCGCGCTGGTGGGCTTCTTGTCCTCTACGGCCCATTCATGCGCGACGGCGCACACAACGCCCCCTCGAATGCTGCTTTCGACGCGGCGCTAAAGGAGCGAAACCCATCCTGGGGTGTGCGTGATATCGCTGATCTTCAACACCTGGGTGAGGCCGCTGGACTTAATCTCCGTGAGACGATCGAGATGCCTACCAACAATATGCTGCTGGTCTTCTCCACTGGAAGTGCCTGAACGACAATCGTCCCAGACCCCGGAAGATGGTCGGACCRCAAAGGTGCCAACGGGTGCTGCCCCTGCCACGAGAAATGGGAGGACGCATCATGTCCACGCTCCTCTCTAGCAAGAAGAGCCCACCTCCGATAGCGGTTATCTACAGGCTCACAGGAGGCTGCATCCTCCAAGCGGCAATCGCAGAGTTTATTCAACGCCACCACTGAAGCGGTAACGGGTTCCGGGACTTGCTGCCATGCTCGAGGCACTGCAGCTAGAAATCACAACGTCGGATACACTCGCCGCTGCTCGATGCTTAATATTATCAGTGAGTGTCCAACTGCCCAAAACGTCGCCACGCGTCTCCATTCTCCACACTCAAAAAACGTCGGTTGCCGAGACAAAGGCTATTAGTTTTCAACATACTGCGAGGGAAAGATAATGTCCTGATCGACCAGAACATTGAATTTGTAGCCAGGCCTGATCCGAACTGTCGGCTGAACGTTCAGATTCTTGGAAATGGTTTGCTCGGCCACCCGACCGAAGGTTTCCGCAAAGTTTCGTCGCACAGCATCGGGGGCCGTGTCCTGTGTCGCAAGCATTGAACTCTCGGGTATCGCCATATCGATCCCGGTCCCTAGCAGAGCGATAAGAACCGCCGACCCAAAGGTAGGCCAGAGGTGACGATCGGTTTTGTCTTTGAACCCGCCGTATCCCTCCGCGTCCGTGCCCGCCATGCCGCCGAGCTGCAGCGTTGACCCATTCGGAAAACTGATGTCGGTCCACACAACGAGGACGCGTTGCTGGCCGAACGAGACCTTGGAATCGTAGCGTCCGAACAGCTTGGCGCCTTGCGGGATGAGAAGGCGGTAACCGGTTGCGCTGTCATAGACATTTGCGCTGACCTGAGCAATTGCCCTCCCGGGCAGGTCGGAATTGAGACCGGTGATGAGAGTTGCCGGTATCACAGAACCGCGCTTTAGCTCATATGGCGAGAACTGCGGCACGACCTGCTTTGAGAGGTAACCAAGGTCCTTGATGTCCTGATTGAAAAAAGCCTCCTTCGAGACCTGACCGCTCGGATCAAAATTCTGGCTGATCAGGCCCGACTTCATCGCCGTCGCATAAAGATCGGATGCGCCACTTGTGCCGTCATTAAGGTTCTGCAGATCACCGGTTTTGGTGCCTGTGGAAGTCTGCTCAGCATCGGAAATATCCACTTTCAACGGAGAGTCATAGGCGGTCACGCGTGCCTGAAGGCGTGCCATGCGCTGCCTTTGTGCCTCGCGCAAGAACTGTTCGTCCTGTTCGCGCTTTAGCCGCGTCCTCCACTCCTCCTCAGATTCAAGTCTAAGTCGCCGCTCTTGTCGGTCAATCGGTTCATGTTCGGCAACCGGCTGCTTGACGGGCTCCTTCTCGATTGCCCGCGGCGTTGGCTGGAATATTTCCTGCCTTTCCGGCTCGCCGATGATGCCGTCGGAAATACCTTTCTTCAGCTGGTCTGCGAAATTCGTTGCCGGTGTGTTCGACGTGGTGTCGAAATCATTCCCACCATTGAACGTTGTCCCACGCCAGGAAAGTCCGACGACCACGACACCGAGGAACAGCACGGTGATGACAATGGCAATGACGATCGGCAGGCGATTGAGGCGGCGCATACCTTGCTGATCGACCGCATTGCTCGTGGCGCCAAGCTGAAGCGACTGGACCATTGTTGTCTCTCTTACTGTCGTTGCATGATGGAGAGCGGGCTTGCGGGCGTGGCGCCCGCGGGTGTCGTCGCATAAGTGCGGCCAAGCGCGATCGACGGTGTCATCACGCGAGCAAGGACCTCGCCATTGAGGCTATCGATCGAGTAGGTGAGTTGGATTGGCTTTTGGTTCTTGCCGACTCTCCCGTCCGTGATGACGACAAAACCCCATCCCCTCAGTGCTGCCTCAAGCGCGGTTGCATAGTCCGAGCCGTCCGCATCCATCTTGATGGGTGTCCTCACCGGTCTGTCGATATGCTCGGCAAACTGGCTTGCCATATCGCCTGCGATGGCACTTTCGGCGACTGGCCCGACGGCGGCTCCCGGTGCCAAATAGGTGTCAATCGGTCCGCCAGCCGCCTGGCATCCAGAAAAAAGGCTGCACGTGATAAGCAAGCAGGGGGCCAATTTGTGCATTGATCAGCCTCCGCGCCGAATAGTAATTCTCTGCTGGTGCCAACCGACGCCCGATACAAGGATTGCTTCGTCGAGCGCGTAATCGACGACCATGATGTCGTTCTTCATGCGATAGTTGACGATCCGGTTCTGCCCACYGGAAACGACAAAGAGTACAGGGGCGTCTTGACCCGCGATCGACTTTGGAAATTGGATGTAGGTCTTGGCCCCGTCGGAATAAACGCGCTTTGGTTTCCACTCCGCCGAACCGCTGAGCGAATAGGAAAAGCTCAGTCTCTCAGGGGCTGCGCCAAAGTTGCTTCCAGTTTGCAGTCGTGCATTGACGTCGGCCAGCTTGGTCGACACGTCTTCCGGATACTCGAAACCGACGCGCGCCATATACTGACTTGGGTGCGATTTGAGCTGGATATGATAGGTCCGGCGGGACGTCGTGACGACCATCGACGTCAACAGGCCAGGCTCCGACGGCTTGACGACAAGATGGATCGCCTGCCCACTGGTTGCACCTGATGTCGCAGGCTCGACGTTCCATCGGACAGTATCGCCGACGAGGACGTCGCGTACAATTTCGCCCCCCTGAAGCTCGATGTCGCAAACCTGCAGTGGAGAACAGACGATCGAGGGCTGGGTTTCGCCAAAGAGAAACATGACCTTCCCGTCCGGACCCGTTGCAACAAGGGCCGGCGTTCCTCGCCACTTCCTCGAGACGTCCGTCGCCTTGACCTCATTTGGCGTCATGCCTTGCGCAAGCGAAGCGCCTGCGAAGACGAGTCCGGCCATGCAGCCGAAGGCTGCCATCAGTTCTGTTTTGTACATTCGGAAACTCCCCTGCCCTTAAAGCTGTGCCGTCCAGTCGAAATCCCGAACGTAAAGGCCGATCGGGTTAACGCGGATGATTGCCTCATCCTGTGGTGCGGTCAGTGCAACCGTTGCGATCCCGCGAAAACGGCGCGTGCCGGTTTCTTTGCCCTTGCGGTCCCTCTCGTACTCCGTCCAATCGATCTGATAGGTTTGCTGCGAGAGTGCCACGATGTTGTTCACCTCGATGGCAACCGTCGATGTCTTGGCCTTCTCGAACGGCGAATTGCCGCGAAACCAAGCATTTACCTTCTGCGTCGAGGGGTCGGAAGTTCGTAGAAGGGCATAGGTGCGATCGATATATTGCTTCTGCACCACGGCATCCGGCGTAATCGACCGGAAGCTGGTTACAAAATTGCCGAGTGCCGCCCTGACCACGCGTGCGTCGGCATACTCGATCTTCTCCGGGAAACCTGACGTGACCGAGGTGCCAAGTTTATCCACCTCGACGATGTAAGGGACCAGCTTGACCTGAGTGCTGAGGTACAAAGCATACCCAAAGCCCGTCACTGCCATAGCGAGAGCGAGGATCCCGACGGTCCGCCATGCAGCAGCGGCCTTGACGTAAGAGCCGTAGCGCTCGGACCATTCCTGCCTGGCGACAAGGTACGGGTTTTCGGAAGGCCGGTTTGCTGCCATTCGATTTCTCTCCTAAGGATCACGGTTTATCGCTTCGTTCGGGATGTGGCTTAAAGCCAGCGCGACCGCTCAAGCCGGCATCGAGTTTGGCATTGGCAAGGCCGAGGACCGAGCCGGCATAGGCACCGGGCGAGCCGATCGCCTTTTCCTTCGCTGCCGATGCGACTGCTTTGCCGGCGGAGCTGATGCCAGCACCGATGCCGCGCGCGGCAGCCCCGGCAAGCGAGGACCCGGCGGCGCGAGCTTCCTTTGCAGCAGCAAATCCCGCGATGATAGCGCCCGTACCTAGAAAGAAGCCGGCCAAGGCGACTGAAGCGGCCTGACCGCCGTGTCGAATGACCTCCATACCGCCCGTAACCGAGGCTCCCTGCACGACACCCTGTATGATGTTCGGCACGTACATTGCGATAATGAAGACAACGACAGCTATGCCGGCGATCGCGAGCGCAGTTTGGAAGTGATTGCCAAAGTCCGGGTCATCGGCCAGTCCGATCAGGACCTCGGACCCAATGCGCGAGATCATGACAAGTGCCATGAGTTTCATCCCGACAGAGAACGCGTATACGAGATATCGTATGGCGAAGTCTTTGGTGAAGGATGACCCTCCAAGACCGAGCATGATCATGCCTGCGAGCAAGCCGAGGTACATCTCGACCATCACGGACACAAAGATCGCAGCGACCAAAGAGAAAGCAATGACGCTCACCACCATCGCAAAAGCCGCTGAGATCGCAAGCGCGGTCTCGTGGAACGGCCCGAAGCGAACTTTTTCCGCCATCTTGGTCGCGACGGTGAGTCCGGTATTGAAAACGTCTGCGGGCGACGCCGCCTCACCCCCGGCTCCAATCTGAAAGAGGCTGTCGACGACGGCTTTTGCAAATGTTGGTCCTTGGGCGAGGACGAAGGCAAAGAAGCCCACGAACATGATCCGCCGAACGAGTTCAGCGAACCAGGCGTCCAGTGAAGCCGCTTGTAGCGCGAGCGATATGGAGGCAATTCCGATCTCAATAGTCGCCAAGATCCAGAAGAGCGAGCGAGCGGCGTCCATGACCTTCGTTTCCCATCCCTTGGCAGCGGAGGTGATTTGAATCTGAAGTGAAGTCAGGGCAGCCCCCTCTTGGGCAAGCGCGGGATGCACCAGCAAGATTGTGAAGGCCGCGAGTGCTGCAGCGGTTCTGATTTGGGCAAGCGCCTGGTTCATGGGATCACCATTCCACCTTCATCTTCTCGCCACCGGATGTAGGCGGAGCGATAGAATGGAAGAAATCCTCATGCAACTTCTGCGCCAGGTCATTCTTGGTCTGTTCTGATTGAAGCCAGGTTCCCACCATTGTCATCTGTTGCGAAACGAGGCCGCGCAGTTTCTGCATCTGGGCGACTTGTTGCGCGGCAATTTCGTGGCCGATCTGCAGGGCTTTCATTTGCCCGTCCGCCGTCTCCGACATGCTGCGGAGCGAGCGCATCGTGCTCTCTTCGCCGTCGAACTGGTCGGCGGTCAAACTGGCCGCCTTTAATGTGCCGGCAATTGTGTCCCGGTTGGTGTCGGACCAGGTCTGGTATGTTGAAGAAAGATCCTCGCCCTTCAAAAGGGCGCCCTGAAGCTCGGCATAACTCTTGAACCGCTGCTTCAGCACATCGTCCGCGCTGCCCATCGAAAAGGCGATACCCTGCCCCTGGTCAACGATGCCGCGGAGCTGGTTGAGGTCGTCTTCCGCCCGCCCCCAAATGTGATCGGGAAGCGATGCGGTGTTTTGCAGCATGTTCTTGTAGATATTCAGTTGGTTTTGAATTTGCTCTGCCAACTGGCTGATCTGCCTCAGTTGATTGTCGACCTGAAGGCCCGAGCTTTTCAGAAGATCGACGAGCTGGGCGTTGTTGGCGAGCTGTGTCCATTCGGTAGCCGCGCCAGTGACCGAACCTGCAGAAGCGGTTGCGGCCGAACCCAAGATGAGCGTGCAGGCGATTAGTCCGACAAGCCTCTTATGCGATATTGAATAGCGATGCGGCATCGGGGACTCCTCTCGATTCAAGCCATCGGACTGGCCAGTCCTCACCATGATTGGACTTCAATACGCGGATGCGCTTGAGGTCTTCCTTGCCTGAGACCCCAACGAAACTAAGAGCAATTGGACCGAGCGACATGTCGAACAGACGCCGCCCTTCCGGTGATGCGATGTAATATTCCCGCTTCGGGATCGCGCTCGCGACGATCTCGATCTGGCGTTCGTTGAATCCAATTCTCTCATAGAACTCGCGCGTGCCAGGTTCACGGGCGGCACCGTTCGGAAGGCAGATCTTTGTCGGACAGGATTCCTTCAGAACGTCGATGATTCCAGAGCGCTCGGCATCAGAAATGGATTGCGTGGCGAGAACGACAGCGCAATTCGCTTTCCGGAGAACCTTCAGCCATTCGCGAATCTTGTCCCGGAAAACGGGATGGCCAAGCATCAGCCACGCCTCGTCAAGGAGGATCAGACTTGGCGAGCCATCGAGACACTTCTCGATTCGTCGAAATAGGTAGCTGAGAACAGGGACAAGATTGCGCTCGCCGCGGTTCATCAGAGGTTCGATCTCGAAGCACTGGAATCCACCAATCGCCAGCCCGTCCTCTTCGGCATCGAGCAATTGACCCATGGGTCCGTCGACCGTGTAGGGATGAAGGGCATCCTTGATTTCACGGACCTGAACACCAGACACGAAATCCGAAAGCGATCGGCCGGGAGCAGTCGCCATGAGCCCAATCTGACGGGAAATCGCGTTGCGAAGATCCGGGGTGACGGTAACCCCCTGAAGTGCGACGAGCATCTCGACCCATTCGATCGCCCAGGCCCTATCACCGTCCGTGCCGAGATCAGATAGAGGGCAGAACGCAAGCGCCGGCTTTTGCATTTCGCTATCGCCGATCTCGTAATGATCGCCACCACAGGCAAGCGTCAGTGGAAGCAGAGAACGACCTTTATCAAAGGCAAAGACCTGTGCACCCTCGTAACGCCGGAACTGAGCAGCAATGAGTGCGAGTAGCGTCGACTTGCCTGAGCCTGTTGGACCGAAGATCAGCGTGTGACCGACATCGTCGACATGCAGGTTCAGCCGAAAGGGCGTCGAGCCGCTGGCGACTTGCATCAGCGGTGGAGAGTTTTGCGCGTAGAACGGGCACGGTGCCGTCGGGTTGCCAGACCACACGGAGTTAAGGGGAATGAGATCTGCGAGATTACTGGTGTTGATAAGCGGTTCACGGATGTTGCAGTACCAGTTGCCGGGTAGGCTGCCGAGATAGGCGTCCGTTGCATTCAGCGTTTCGATCCTCGCTCCAAAACCCTCTGCCTGCACCAGCCGGCGGATTGCCTCGGCTTTTTCTTGCAACGCCTCGCTGTTCCCGTCGAAGAGGATGACAACCGGCGTGTAGTATCCGTAGGCGACAAGCCGGGATGAGGCTTGTGCGATCGCGTCCTCCGTTTCGGCCACCATGGCCATAGCGTCCTGATCTATGGAGCGGCTTTGCGTCTGAAACAGCTGATCGAAAAAGGGTCGTACCTTTTGCTGCCATTTCTTCCGGGTGCGCTCGAGTTTCTGGCGGGCTTCTTCCGCGTCCAGGACAATGAAGCGCGATGACCACCTGTAGGTCAGCGGCATCAGATCGAGAGCGTTCAAGATCCCCGGCCAGCTTTCGGCGGGCAACCCGTCGATCGCAACCACACCGAGAAATCGGTTCTCAACCTTCGGCGTCAGCCCATGTTCAAGCTGTGCCGTTACAAGCCAGTCAAGATACATGGGCACATCCGGCAAGCGGACGGGATAATTGTCACCCGTGATGCAGAAGCGGATGAATTGCAGAAGTTCGTCGTATCGGGCAACCGTCGTCCCACCCCGGTCGCTTGTCTCACGTGTTTCCATGCGTCGGATAGAGAGCGTATTGGCAAGATACTGTTCGACCTCTCGCACCGCATTCTTGAAAATGGCGAGCACCGTATCCGCGTAAGACCTCTTGCGGCTTTCTTCGTCAGAATAGATGTACCTGCTGAGCGCGGACTTCTTAGCCTCAAGTGGCCGATGGGTCAGGATCACTGCGTGCTTGCTTTCAAAATGCCCCTGTTCTCGTACGAAATGAGCGCGGCGCTCGGCATCGATTGCTCGCGTGACCGCGTCGGGAAAATGGCAGCGGTCCTCGCAGGGGTAGTCGACGGTCGGAACACGGATCGCTTCGACCTGGATCATCCACCCACTGCCAAGTCGCGACAGAACGGCGTTGATGTGTCGCGAAAGCTCATTGCGCTCCAGATCGGTCGCACTTTCTGAATCAGGTCCGGCAAAGTACCAGCCAGCCATAAGGCTCCCGTCTTTGAGGAGTAGCACGCCGTTGTCGACAAGGCCTGCATAGGGAACAAGATCTGCAAAAGAGGGATCCGTGATCCTGAATGCTCTCAAAGCAACCATGGCCCACCTCCTCAGTATTTGCGCCACGGCGAGGTGGTTGGTTTGTAGAAAGGCTTGTATGAAATGTGCCTGATATAGACCTGACGCATGAGCGGATCCGACTTCGCCAACATGCGTAGCAGGCCGATGACGACAATCCACACCGCGACGCCGAACACTACGGAGTACACAGTCAAGACCACGAAGATGAGAATGGCTGCTGCCAAGCCAGTAATCAGCACCAGTTCGCGGTCAGCGCCCATCAGAAGATTTGGGCGAGACAATGCCCGATGGATGCGGTTTCGTTGCAAGCCGGACAGGGATTCAGCCATTTGCTTTCTCCTCTCGATCCAACACCTTCGATGAGGAGCGTTGATCATCGATCCATCCGATCGATGCGCCTGTTGCACCGAACAGACCGACAATCCGCGTAGCGCCAAGGAGGATACCGGCCACAAGGACCACGTACACCAGACGTCGCGCAAAATCGTTGAGTTCGCCGCCGAAAATCAGCATCCCCCCGGCGATCGCGACGGCAGCCAGCGCAATGTAACCGGCGACGGGGCCCGTGATCGATTGCTGGATCCGTTCGAGCGGGCCCTCCCAGGGAAGCTCGCCGCCGGAACTGGCGAGCGCGGGGATCACTGTCACGAAAAGGAGTGTTGCGCTGAAAAAAGCGATAGCAAGCGGAATTTTCCTATGTGGCACGGCGACGCTCCTGCTCTTCGGTTGGTTGGTCGGATTGAATTTCGTATTGGCCATTGGCGAAACGTCTGACCCGAATGATGTCGCGCACACGTCGGCCCCGCGGAGTGCGTTCAATAGAGACAATCAGATCGACTGCCTCCCCGATGACCGCCTCCATTGGCTGCATGCTTGCCTCAGCGGTAAGCTGCTCCAGACGGCGTAGCGCCGAGACTGCGGTATTGGAGTGGATCGTGGCCACCCCCCCAGGATGACCGGTGTTCCATGCCTTCAGCAATGTGAGTGCAGCACCGTCTCTGACTTCACCAACAACGATACGGTCGGGGCGCAGGCGCATCGTGCTCTTCAACAGCCGGGCCATGTCAACAGCGTCGCTGGTGTGCAGCAGAACCGCATTGTCGGCTACGCACTGGATCTCGGCGGTGTCTTCGAGCACAACGAGGCGATCCTCAGGAGCGCACTTGACGATCTCGTCGATGACAGCGTTCGCAAGTGTCGTCTTTCCCGAACCAGTTCCGCCCGAAATGATGATATTCAAACGCGAGCTGACCGCATTTCGGATGGTCGCGGCCTGCGCTTCTGTCATGGTTCCCGAGCTGACATACTCGTCCAACGGGATCAGTGAGGACGCCCTTCGGCGTATCGTGAATGTCGGCTTTGCGACTACCGGAGGCAGCAACCCCTCAAAGCGGTGGCCGCCAATCGGGAGCTCACCCGAGATGATGGGATGGTCGGTGTCGACAGCGCACTGCAGCGCGTGTGCGACGGTACCAATGACGATTTCTGCTGCCGCTGAGGCCACTTGGCCGTGCGGTGAGAACCCCTGGCCCAACCGTTCGACAAAGACCTTGCCATCAGGGTTCAAGACGATTTCAACGACACTCGGGTCATCAATTGCGGCACACAGGCGGTCGCCAAGGGCGTGACGCAATTTGCTGATCAAACGAACTTGAGCAGGATGTTGCATTGTTACCATGCGACCTTCGGTTGGAGTGCAATTTCGTTCTCCTGGTTTGCACCGGGAAAGTGCGGTTGGAGGTGAAATTGCCCACTTGCGATCCGATGATCCACTCGCAAACTTGTTAGTGATTTCTCGTCGTCGACGACATTTCGTTAACCCGCGGTCCATGGGCGGAACTTGGCCGAAGTCGGAGCGCGACGCTGGCGAGGAGCCGGGCCGGGCGCAGGTATCAACCGATTGGTTCCGACCCATTTCAGAAGGAAATGACGGCAGAAGCGCTCGACCCGTTCGGGGTCCTATGGCAGGCCTATTCATCTGCGCAGGACATGAATCGTTGAAATCCGATATTGGACCACTGGCGGTCTGCTGAAGACCATTCCCATGGGAACAACGCCAGGAAGCGAGATCATGTCATGGGAAGAACAAGGCGAATTTTCACTGTGTCGGCCTTCGCGGTCGCAGCTCTTGCCACGCCGCTGCGCGCGGAAACGCTTGTCGTCAATAGCTATGGAGGACCTTACGAAGCCATCATCCGCAAGGCCATCATCGAGCCATTCGCGCAGCGAACTGGGATAGATGTCATCTATGACCCCGTCGGCTCAGCCTCGCAGGATTATGCGAAGATCAAGGCGACCGGGGGTCGGCCCGGCTTTGACGTGGTCGTCATGACCGCCTCTCAATCGCTGCAGGGCTGTAAGGACGGCGTTCTGGAAAAGCTTGACGCAAATAGCATCCCGAACCTTGCGAAACTCTCGCGAAGACTGACGGAAACGGCCGGTCCCTGCGGTGCTGTGCACGAGGTCCAGTACATGTCGTTGCTTTACCGCACGGACAAGTTGGCAACGCCGCCGGTATCTTGGTCAGCACTTGCCTCAAGCGACCTTCAGGGTCGGGTCGTGCTGCCGACGTTTCAAAACACCATGGCCATCTACCTTGTCGAAATGTTCTCACTGATGAATGGCGGCGACCTCGTCGACAATCTCGCTCCTGGGTTCAAGGCGGTGGCCGCAATCGCCAAGCGATCGATCGGCTTCGAACAGAGTTCAGCAATTCTCGAGAGCTACATAAAGGATGGAACGGTCTGGGCGATGCCTTTCTGGAGCGGCCGGGCGCAATTGCTTGTCGATAGCGGCTTGTCTGTGGATTACGTCAAGCCAAAGGAGGGCACCATCCCGCTTGTCGCCACGCTGAACATTCCAATCGGCGCCGAGCATAAGGATGCTGCGAGAAAGTTCATTGACTTCTTCCTGGAGAAGACCAGTCAGGAAGCGTGGGTGGGCGGTTACAAGGTGGGAAGCGCCCGCACCGACATCGATGTTCCGGCCGCGGTAAAAGCACGCCAGATCACCTCAGATGCAGACTTGAATTCCCTTCATTTGCCGAACCTGACCACCGTCGCAGAACGCCTGCCCAAATGGGCGGAACAGTGGGAACGCGACGTTGTCGCGCACGCAAATTGAGGGGTCCCATGACTATTATTGCCTTGGAGATGCCTGGCAAACCGCGAGTGTTTGCCAGGGGTTGGATCAGGTTTCTGGGATTGTCACCAGCGACCTGTCTGCTCGTATTTTTCTTCGCTCTGCCGATGGGAATGATGATCGGAATGAGCTTTCACAATCCATCATCGCAGGGAGTGAGCCTTCTTAGCTATTCGCGTTTTTTTACCGACGGCCTGTCACTCCTCGGCTTTTGGAGGACAACTCTGATGTCGAGTCTGGTTGCGATTTCGGCAACCTTGCTCGCCTATCCAGTTGCCTACTATCTGGCGCGTTCGAGAGGGCGGTGGCGTTCAGTCGTGTTTGCCATCGCGCTCGCACCCGAGCTTGCCGGTGTCGTTCTGCGAACCTATGGATGGCTCATCATCCTGGAAGACAGGGGTTTCATCAACGATGTACTACTTCACGCGGGGCTGATTTCGTCGCCGCTTCCCTTGTCGAAGAACTTGTTTGCGGTGGTCATCGGTCTGACCCATGTCGTGTTGCCTTTCGCAATCCTGTCCTTGACGACAAGTATCCAAGGCATCGACGACAACCTCGAACGTGCAGCCCAGATCTTGGGAGCGCCGCGTCATGCCGTTGTCTGGCACATCCTGCTTCCTCTGTCGGTTCCGGGTCTCATAAGCTCATTCCTTCTTTCCATTACAATGGCTGCTAGCGCCTATGCGACGCCCGCGCTGCTCGGCGGAGCCAGCTTCAAGGTCCTGGCGACCATGATTTCCGAGCAGGTCCTCTTCTATATCGATTGGTCCTTCGCAGCCGTCATGGCGAATGCGCTGCTGATCCTCATGCTCGTGATCTCGTACGCCGGGATTCGTTTCGAGGCGGGTTGTCGCCAAAAGTATCAGAGCGTCGCAGGAGGTATGAAATGAACAGAGTGATATCCGCGCTGTTTTGGTGTGCTCTTGCACTGGTAATCGCCTTCATCGCGCTGCCAATTGTGGTGGTCTTTGCAGCGTCGCTCAGCCCAACCGGCGACGTGACATTTCGACCGTGGGAGTGGACGGTTAAATGGTACTTCGATCTTGCGTCGGAGCGGTGGCTTGGACCGTTTTGGCTAAGTGTCAAAATTGCCATTGTCGTTTCTGTCGTAAGTGGCGCGATCGGGACCGTTGCTGCCTATGTCGTCGCTTACGAGAAGTTCGCAGGAAGCGAGGTCGTCATGGCCGCACTCCTTTCGCCGCTTTCCGTGCCGCAGATCGTAAAGGGCGTGGCAGTGGTTCTGTTTTTGTCCGTGATCGGACTGCAGCCGTTGCTCGGAACGCCGGCTCTCATTGCCGGTCACTGCGTGCTTGCGCTTCCCTTTGTGGTTCGCATGGTTGCCACGTCGATTGCAAACTTTGACTGTAACCTCTTCCGAGCGGGCCAGATTCTCGGGGCCAATCAATGGCAGCGGATCAGGTTCATCCTCCTGCCTGCGATCAAGCCGGGTATTCTGTCAGGGGTGACATTCGCATTCATCATCTCGTTCAACAATATTCCGCTCTCGGTGTTTCTGGTGCGACCGGGAGAAACCACGCTGCCGATCACCGTCATAAACTATCTCGAATATAGCCTCGACCCCGTCATGGCTGCGGTCAACGTCGCATCCATGGCCTTCATTCTGATCGTGATTTTCAGCTTCGAAAAACTCGGCGGTTTTTCCGCCCAACTGCATGGTGGTAGCAAATGAGTGCAATCGACGTGGAGCTGATCTCCGTCAGCAAATCCTTCGGTCCGATATCGGTCGTCACAAACATTGATCTTAAGATTCCGAAGGGAGAATTCGTCAGTATTCTCGGACCGTCCGGGTGCGGGAAGACCACAACCCTCAACATGATCGCCGGGTTTAGCGCGCCGTCCGGCGGCGACATCCGTATTCGCGGCCGTAGCCAGGTTGATGTTCCTCCCGAACGCCGAAACATTGGCCTCGTTTTTCAGAACTATGCACTTTTTCCACACATGACCGTCGCCGAAAATGTTGCGTTCGGCCTGCGAATGAAGGGCACGCCAAAGGGCGAAATCGGATCAATCGTTCAATCCTCACTTCGCAGGGTTCATCTCGACACACTGGCAGACCGCTATCCCAGAGCGCTGTCGGGCGGACAACAGCAACGCGTCGCCCTGGCGCGGGCACTTGCGCCACGACCCTCGGTTCTTTTGCTCGACGAGCCGTTATCCAATCTTGACCTGAAGCTGCGCGAAGCAATGCGTGCGGAATTGAAGGAGATGCAGCAGGAACTGGGTATGACCTTCATCTACGTCACCCATGACCAGGAAGAAGCGATGGCAATGTCCGATCGCATCGTCGTCATGTGGAAGGGGGCCGTCGCGCAGCAAGGGGATCCCGGTTCCATCTATGGCGATCCACAATCGACCTTTGTCGCCGACTTCATCGGGAAGTCCAATATTCTGACATTGAGGGAGGTAACGTCGACTGGAACCGCATGGGATGCTTCAATCGACAAGTGCGACATAAGACTTCGCGCGACGCGCGGAAAGGGAGATGCCCGCTATTGTGTCATTCGACCCCAGGACATCCAGCCGCTTGTCGACGACGCTCCGGTTCCGGAGGATTTCAACGTGCTTAGAGGTATGCTGAAAAGAGTGATCAATCTTGGGGCATCGCTCGAAGTGCTCGTTGAACTCGCGCCCGAAATTCACGTCAGCGTTCTGGTTCCTTCCGCAGGGTCGGACGCATTGCCGGCCCCTGGGCAACAGCTGAAGCTCGGCATTCGTGCCTGTGCATTGAAACTCCTGGCCGACTGAGCAGCGATCGATAAAGCAGCCGCATCAATGCCTCGGGGTTCATATTGGAGATCTCCCAGGGGCCCGCTTTAGGATCACCGTGACCTAATCGAGAAGGTCACTATAGGAGATGAAAATGCTTACAAAGGAGCGGCTTAAGGCCATTCAGCATTCCAGCAACGTGTGTGCGGATATCGAGGGTTTTGATTTCGACCGATACGACAGCCGCGACATCGAGGCGATCCGAGGGTACTGGCTGCAATATGGGGTAATACGGTTCAAGCAGACCCGCATCACAGACGCGCAGCAGGTGGCATTCTCCCGGCATTTCGGCGAGTTTGTCATCCACCCGAAGCAGTTGCAGGAAGGGGGACATCCAACGCACAGGGAAATTCTTGTCATCAGCAACGCAATGACCGACGGCAAGCCCAGTGGAGCCATGGGAAACAGTGAGGCCACCTGGCATACGGACACATGGTTCTACGAGAAGCCTCCGGCTGGGGCGATTTTGCGTGCAGTTCAAGTCCCTCCCTCAGGCGGTGATACCTACTTCCTGTCGACCTATCTTGCCTACGAAACACTGCCGGCGACACTGAAAGCAGCCGTCGATGGACGGCAGATCTTCTTCCAGAATGTCTATGATAAAACGGGTAAGCTGCGGCTGGGAAAATCGACCCCGAAGAGCCAGGACTATCGCGAGTGGAGCGGCGTCGTGCACCCACTTGTTCGCACTCACGGCGAGACGGGTCGCAAGGCGCTTTATCTCGGCGGAACAATTGACGGCGCATGGATCGTCGGAATGAGCCGCGACGAGAGTGAAGCGCTCTTGGCGGAGCTGTGGGATCACACGACCAGCACCAAGCAAGTCTTTGTGCAGCAGTGGGACGAAGGAGACATCATGATGTGGGACAATCGATGCACGATGCATCGTCGCGATTCATTTGATCCGGCCTTCATCCGGATCATGCACCGTACGACGACCTCAGGCGAACGGCCAGTCTGATCCCCAAAACGAAGAGCTATCCGTGACAATGTTCTATCAACTGATGGATCGCCATCCACCCCTGAATCCTGACCTGATCGAACTATTGTCATCGGTAGAGACGGCAACGATTGGCCACGTGGAGCATGTGGGATTTGTGGGAAGTCAGGTCCTTCCGCTGTTCCCGGCTCATGCGGCCGGAGTTGCCGTAACCGTTGCGGCCCCCGGCCGCGACGGTTCTATCATCTATAAGGCGATCGACCAGCTCATGCCCGGCGATATGCTTGTGATCTCTCGCGTCGACGGCGATGACATCGCCTGCGTAGGAGGCGGGGTGGCAATGGCTGCCATGGCGAAGGGCGCCGTTGGCATCGTCGTGGACGGTCCATGTACAGATGTCGAGGAGATCGTGGAAGTTGGACTGCCGGTCTGGTGCCGGGGTGTGTCATCCAAGACCACCAATCGTCAATTCAGCATCGGTGGTTCCTTGAATGTTCCCGTCGCCTGCGGACGTACAGCCGTGTTGCCTGGCCAGGCCGTACTTGCCGACCGTTCCGGAGTGTTCGTCGCCGATGCCAACCGGATGCGCCAAATCGCTGAAGCAGCAAGGCAACGCCAGCAAAGATCGGTCGCCGTGCGAACGCATCTGGCGGCAGGCAGATCGATTTTTGAATTCCAGCCGGAGACCGGATCGTGAAAATCGCGTTGATTCAAATGAACTCGCAACCAGACCGCCGCCGGAACCTGGTTCAGGCCGAGCGGCTGATGAACGAAGCGATGCGCGGAACTCCCGACCTGATTGTTCTCCCTGAGCACTTCGATTGGATGGGAGGAACCGGAGATGACAAACGGCGCGCCGCCGATCGCGTCCCCGGCGGCGAGGCCTACGGTTTCATCGAGTGTTTTGCGAAGGACAATTCAGTCTGGATACATGCCGGCAGCTTGCTGGAACGGCAGCGCAACGACGGACCCGTGCACAACACGACGATCGTGTTTAATGCGCGCGGCGAGGAGGTCGGCCGCTATCGGAAGATTCATATGTTCGACATTACGGCGCCGAACGGGATGAAATACGCTGAATCGTCGGTTGTGACACCGGGCGATGATCTTCTTATCTACGAGTTGAATGGATACAGGATCGCATGCGTGATCTGCTACGATCTTCGTTTCTCGCGCCTGTTCGATCGGCTGGCCAGCGAGATGGTCGATATCTTCATTCTCCCTGCTGCGTTCAACCGCCAAACCGGACGCGCGCACTTTGAGGTGCTATGCAGGGCGCGGGCGATTGAGTATCAGGCTTACTTCGTCGCATGTGGTCAATGTGGCAGTTACCCCACCCCCGGCGGCCCGCGCCGGGAAACGTTAGGCCGTTCTCTTGTTTGCGACCCCTGGGGAACGGTGATTGGCAAAGCCGGCCACTTTCCGGCAGTTCTCCAGGTCGAAATCGATCCGCATCGCCTTGCCGAAGTACGGCGCCTGATTCCGATGTCAGAGCATCGGGTGCTCCTTGATGGCAAGCACCTCCACATCAAGCCGGAACGCATGTAGCGCCGGCGTTTCGCAAGCGCTTTGCTTTCCCAGGAATTTATCCAAGCTTCATCCTGCCGTTTCCTCCGGATCGCTAGGTTCATCCGATTGGCGAGAAGGAGAAACCGTCCATGCAGGAACAGAACATTCAAGCTAGTCGCGACGTGAAATTTCTCAATTGTGAAGAGATCCGCGCCGCAGGCGCCGACCTGACCACGCATGAGCTTCTGGCCGCAACAGATGCGGCTTGGCGGGACATCCGGTCAGGAAAATCGTTTGGTGGCAAGTCCGTGCTGTCGCTGCCAGAGGAAGCCTTCTGGGAGGTCGAAAGCGTCGCTCCATTCAAGTCCCAGTTTGAGAACGAGCGGTTGGGATGGAAATTGTCGTGCCTCTACAGCGTCAATGATCAATTCGGCGGCGTCAAGATCATCGGTGCCAACGCGTTCAACCGCAATCTCGGCTTTCCGCGATCGACCTCGACCGTACTGCTGCTGGAGAAACGAACCCTGCGCCTCGTGACGGTTCTGGACGGAACCGCAATGTCCGCCCGGCGTACGGGCACATATGCAACGACGGTTCTGGGCATGTTCACGAATCCAACGGACAAGCTATCAGTCTTTTTGTTCGGGTCGGGCCCAATCGCCCGCAGCGTGATTGAGTGCCTTGATTTCCGTTTCGCAGACAGGATCGAAGAGATCGTGGTGCGTGGGCGTAGCAGGGAAGGCCTTGAGGCACTGATGGCAGACATCGCGGGTTGCACGACGATCCCAATCATCCCTGCAAGCGACACCACACGCCTACCGTTCTGCCGGTTTGTGATCACGGCCACGAATGCCAGAACACCTCTGTTTGACGATTGCGCCCTTCATCGACGCGCCATATCGCTGCATCTCGGTGGAGATGAGGTCCCAGAGACCTACCTCCAGCGAGCACTTCGATCGGGTCTTGTCGTCTGCGATGACGTGGCGACCGTCTCTCGCCGAAATTCGCAAAGTATTGCGCTGCATTTCTCCAGGCGCGGCCTTTCCCTCGAGCAAGTCGGCCCGTTGATCGGAGTAGCAGAGCTTTCGGGCTCCGGTGATTTGCACGTCGAGCAGGAAGGTCCGACCTGCGTCACCTGCGTTGGCCTCCCGATGCTCGATCTCTATGTCGCACAGGCGACCTACAAAAAATACCGTGCGTACAACGATCACATGCTGGCAACCCGGACTTGATCAAAGGGAGGCGGTTCATTGTACCTTTCCGAAATACTCGCCGAACATATCTCGGCTGTCGCCGCTCGACCTCCCCTTGCCGAGACGCGCGACATGGCAATCCGGTGTGTTCTTGATCTTATCGGTGCTGCCATCGTCGGTCATTCCTCCGACAGTGCAACGGCAGCGCGCCGATCCGCAGCAACCCTCTTTGGCAAAGGCGAGACGCCGATATGGTTTTCGGGACAGGAATTGGCCGCTGTCGGCGCCCTTTTCTGTAACGCAGCAGCGGCCAGCGCCCTTGATATCGACGACGGTCACCGGGCGGCACGAGGCCATCCCGGAGCCTCAGTGGTAACGACTGCCCTTACCATCGGCTCGATGCAACAGCTTGGCGGCGACGACATCATCGCTGCAATTGTCGCAGGCTACGACATTGGAGTGAGGACGGCAGCGGCACAGAACCCGCAAACTATTTCCACGCGGCAGTCGGGACGCTGGGCTGCCATCGCATCTGCCGCAACCGCGGCGGTCTTGCTCAAGGCTTCACCAGCGGTGACCACTCAGGCGCTTGCCATTGCCGGCGTGCTTGCCCCGAACCAGCAGGCAAATGGTAGCTCGGGTTACTCGAAGATGACCGGCAACGACGTCAAGGAAGGCATCCCGTGGAGTAGTGCCACGGGGCTTATGGCTTTCGAGCTTGCGCGTCGCGGTTTTACGGGTCCTTCTGATCTGTTTGATCACCCTGACTACTACGACCCGCGGCTGCTACTCGGAGAACTCGGTCGCCGTTGGGAGATCCTCGGCACTTACTTCAAACCCTATGCGTGCTGCCGCTACATACATCCGGCTCTCGATCGGCTTCTTGAGCTTGTTGAACGCTATGGCCTGACGTCAGAGACCGTCATCTCGATCGATGTCGAGACGTTCGGCTGGGCCCTCCGGCTTGCAAATCGCACGTCGCCGGAGAATCTCGTCGATGTCCAGTTTAGTCTTCCCTACTGTCTCGCGATTGCCCTTGTTGACGGCTCCTCCGGATTGTTGCCGATAACGACCAAGTGCCTTGCACGCCCGGATCTCGTTGCTGTTGCAAAGAAGGTTCAGCTCTTGGTTCATCATCAGAGCGACCGCCTCTTTCCGGCCGAAACCCTGGCACGCGTCACTGTTGAAACAAAAAATGGCAAGTTTGTTTCCGACTTGGGTGGCCCACTCGGAGATCCCGGTTTGCCGCTGCTGTGGCACGGCATAGAGGAGAAGTTCTGTCGATTGACAGCCGCCAGGCTTACGCCGGGGAAGCGACAAGCCATTGTCGACGGCGTGCTGGCACTGGCGCAGGGTGAGGCAGGACCGCTATTTGCCGAAATGCCACAGTATTTGGACATGCACGAGGATTGACAGGGTTCATCGCAATGTAGAGCGCGTTGTGTGGGCACACTGCGTCTTTATGCTGGAACCGGACGTTTCATGGGTTCTTGGGGATTTTGTCGCTTCTCGCACCGTTCCAAACGGCGAAGCGGCCATTGATCATCAGGTGCCGCACGCGAGCAAGATTGTGGCTTTCGACAATCGCAACATCGGCACGCTTTCCAGGCGCAAGAATACCCCTGTCTCCCGCAAACTCGGGAAAAATCCGAGCAACGTTGCCGGTTGCAAGCGCAATCGCGCAAGGCAACGTCGTCTGCTCTCGTTGCACCATGCGGTTGATCGCTGCAAGGATGCTGTCCCAATCGCCGCCGGCAAAATCGGTAGACAAGGTATCGACAAGCCCCTCACGGACCAGGAGGTCGATGTTGGTCGCGTCGTTGCGCCAACGGGTTGTAATGCAGTCGAGTGTTGAAACGTCGATCACGACGCCACGCTTCTTGAGTTCGCGTGCGGAGGCAACACATTCATCCGGACGAAACGAGGGATGGTTGGCGTGAGCCGCCACAATGCGGGCTGATGGATATCGCACTGCCAGGTTCAGTAATGTTCGTGCTGTTGGGAGGGCGTGGTGGAATATGCCTGGCAGGCCATAGTGCGCACTGGCTGCGGCAATCTCGTCCAGTCCTCTCAAGGAGAGCGCGACAGGGGGCATGACGGTTTTCGTTATCAGCTCCACAAGATCCTGGACGGACATGATCGATAACAGACCGCATTCGGCGAGAAGTGCTTCGATCAGTTCAGTTGGGGCTGCGTCCTTACCGTCGAGGGTGCGTCCGAGGACTGCTTCTTTGAGACTTCGCGCCCACTTCGGGGAGAGCCTGATGCCCGTTAATGCAAATATCGCGTCCGGTATGAAGCGATAGTCCTGGGCCCCTCCCCCAAGCGTTTGACCACCGCCGGCTTCGCCAAGCGCTCGCACCCCAGCACTTATCATCGTCTCGATGGTCGCTGCATGATGACGGTCGCGGAGACCGGCGCCGTCAATTGCAAGTGCGGCACGAAGGTTGCTCGGCGTATGCGCGCTCGTGATATGTATGTCGAGAGGATGGTTGTTTCGCGTACCATCGTCGATTTCATCGGCAAGTGTGAGGCCGCAGACATTCAGGAGAGTAGAGGTGCCGGAAAGCAGGTGTCGGTTACGAAAGTAATCGACGTCGCTCGACCGAAAGGGCTTGGACCCGCTCGGCATCGAGGGGCCGTGCACGCATCCATGCGCATGCGCGTTGATAATGCCGGGAATGATCGTGTAGCCGTCGGCGTCGATGACAAGCGATCCTGCGGCGGCCGCAAGCTGACCCTCCGCGACCTGGACAATCGTTCGGCCGCGAACACGGACGGAACCGCGGGTGTGAACTGTTGATCCATCTCCCGTGACAACGCGGCCATTGAGGATCAAGGTTTCGCACGCCATCGCGCTCTCCTTTCGGGCAGGGAGACGGAGCCGATGCCATAGCCGATGCCGCGCACCGTACGAATGGGGTCAGGGGCTCCCTCAACCCTCAGACACCTGCGCAGTCGCCCGATGTGGACGTTCACCGTCTTGCAATCGACGTATATTCCACTTGGCCAGCACTGCCTGATGATCTCCCTGCGGTCGGAAATCCTGTCGGGCTGAAGAAGGAAGTAGCGCAGGATGGCAAACTCGATCCGTGGAAGGTAGACGGGGCATTCGGCGCGCCATACGCGCCGGGCCGCCACGTCCATCTCGATGTCGCCATAGCTCAGGCGCTGTGTCGTGCCTTGCATCATCAATGCCCGAAGCAGATGACTGGGCGGAACCGGTCGGGTAAAGACTTCATCGGCGCCCGCGTTGAGGAAGGCGAGACCCTGGCCATGCGCCCCCGGGTCAACCAGGGCGACAATGATGATCGCGCTGCCTGCTCGAAGATCGCAAATCTGCGCACAGGCCGAAACTGCGTCCCTGACCCGGCCGTCAATCAGAAGCGCACAGACGTTGTCTTGGCGCGCAGCGATAACGATGTCATTGGCTTCTGACTGCAGGCTCGTCGCAAAGCCGGAATGCTCTAGCAGGCTGTTGAAAAAGTCTGCGGTTTGGCCTTGAGGATGGCCTCGTCGCCGTTGTGGTATGCGAACGTGATCTCGACCGAGCCGTCGTCGAGTAGTTCGGCATGACCGTCGCCCGAGACTTCGTCCATCTCGTCAAATCCATAC
>NZ_JBFTQH010000020.1:0-103554 GCF_056398905.1 Rhizobium sp. 01T417
ACGGCCGTGACCGTCTTGGTGTCGCCGGCATCAGGATCGGTGTCGTTAGCAAGCACGTTGCCACTGGCGAGCGAACCACCCGAGCCATTGGCAACGCCGCCCTTTTCGGTCGCATCGCCAGCATCGGCAACCGCCGTCGGCACCGTGTTGTTTGACGGGTTGAACATCACGTCGACCCAATAATTCTCCCCTTGGTAGGTGCTCGTGGGGTACAGGCTGGTGCTGCCGTAGCGATAGACGCCGTTGCCGCTGGCCGGCGCGGTCAATGGGCCACTCGTCACGGCGGATGTGAAGTAGTTGGTGGTGCTCGAGTAGCGACCGGTATCCGTGTGGTAGGACGCGGTGTAAATTTGCCCCGGCGTCAACGTCACCGGACTGGAGAAATAGGCCGTCTGCCAGCCGCTCACGGTCTCGTTCGTGAAGGTGAGGGTCGCGAGCTGCGTACCCGTGCTCGACCATAGTGAGCCGGTATGCGTGCCCGTGTTGTCGGTGCTTTTGTAGAAGCGAATGCCGCTGACAGTACCTGCCACGGAGGTCTGGAAGCGGACGCCTAGCTCGACGGCTGCGTTGTCGTTGGTGCTGGCGACCACTGGTGTCGTGGCACCAAAAAGCGATGTGAACGTAGGGCCACTGACAGTGACCGTGCGCCCCGCCGAGGGGGTTTCGAGGTTGATGCTGTCGTCGACAGCGCGGGAGAGGATGGTGTAGGTACCGGCGACCTGGGGAGACCAGCTATAGGTCCAGCTCTCGTCCCCCGTCGCCGGGTGCCAGCTCGCGCCGTTGTCGGTCGAGACCTCGACGGCCGCGATGACCCCGCCGCCCGTGTCGGTGGCGGTGCCAGAAATCGTGATCGTCGCGCCAACGGTGGCCGTTGCCGGGACCGAGATGACGGAGGTCGGTGCGGTATGGTCCGTCGACGTTGTTGTCGCGACGAGCCCAGTCTGCAGTGTTCCCGGCTGAATGCCCATGTCGGCGAACAGGTTCACCATGGCCTGTTGCACCCGGGGGTCGGTGGGAGTCACCTCCTTGTCGTGATTGTCGCTCAGGCCCCAGGTCCAGTAGACGGTGCCCGCTCCGAACACCAGCGCACCGCTCGGCGCGCGATAGAGCGTCAGATTATGGGTCGAGGTACCGTTGCCGGTCGTGTTTCCATAGTCGAGCAGGTAGGAGCTGACATTCAACGTCGTCGAGGACAGTCTCACCAGACCGGCTGGATCGAAGCCGTTATCGGGTGAGTCGTCCCATTCATACCCGAGGTAGTTCTTTGTGAGTGTCGCGGTCTGTCCGGGCTGAAGGTTGGCAACACTCGTATTGCGCCAGAACCGCAGGTTGGCGTCATCGAAGGGAATCGTAATCGACTGCAGGTTCGTGCCGACATCGTCGACCTTGAACAACTGGCCGGTCAGCGAATTTTCCGGGTTTCCGCCACCGATAGCGGGCGGGCTGAGGCGCGGGTCGCGGAAGGTGCCTGTCCATTGGTCGGAGGGGTCGATGCTGGCGCCAGGTGACCATGTCTCCTTGTAGGAAATCAGGGTACGGTAGGGGGTGGCATCACTGCTATAACTGTTGCCCCAACGGGTGCGCCAGTAAACCTCGTTACCGCTCCAGAACTCCAGATTGACGCCAGCGTCGCGTGCTGCCTCGACATTGGCGCGTTGCTGTCCAGACCAATATTCGTCATGCCCAGCGTCCACATACACCTTATGGTTTAGAAGCAGACTGCCATAGCGGTCGACATCGACGCCCGACAGGTAAGACACATCGTAGCCGTTCTGTTCCAGCCAGTAGATCCCGGCATACTCTGCGCCGAACAGATAGTCCTGTGGCCCAGCATATGTGCCAACCCCGCCACGGGTCGCGATCGGCCTGTTGTAACTGACAGCATAGGCACGACCGGCACCCTGCCCCGTCGCGGGTCCATTGCCGCCATAGAAATTTGCGCCGCCCCAGCCATTATAGGCCTGCCACGTCTCGTCCGCGGTCTGGAAGACGATGTCACTGTGACTGTCATCATCGCGTACGATGAACGGGATGTGGTTTTCGCCGAAAGTGCCGTCCTGACGCACGAGTTTGGCGATGTAGACGCCTGAGACGGCGTCCTCTGGCACGGTCCACGACGCCGAGACCGCCCAGTTGCCGGCATCCACCGTGCCGGTCGAGGCATTGCGCAGCGGATCGGGCTGGTTCTGCAATCCGGTGTGCTGCAGAGTGGCGACCTTGCGCGCGCCCATGCCGCCATAATAGCCGAGCCTGTAGATATCGATCCGATAGTTGGTGGAATCCGTATCGATCTTGAAGCTGATCGTCTTGCCGTTGTCGACGCTGATGTCTGTCGCGAAACCCTCGATGTTGGAGCTGCCCGCGCCGTCGATGCCCCACTCGCTCTCGGGATTGCCCTGCTTCTGATTTTCCGCCACGATCGCGTTGGTGGCGGCGGCCGCAGCCGCGAGCCCCTGCGTTGCTGCCTTCTGCTGGCCGCCCACCGGTTTGGTCACCGAGCCGGACAGGATGCCGACGCCTTTTGAGGTTGCGCTTCCGGTTCCAATCTCCCCACCGCCTGGCAATGGCCCGTTCGAAACCGTTGAGCCCCTCCATGTCGCCGTCCCGCGCCAACCTGACAAGGGCGAAAGGTCACGGTTGAGAAGCGGGTCGCTGACCGACGCGCCAAATGTTCCCTTGCCGGTCGGTACATAGTCCGGTCCCTCGGCCAGCCTTGTTCCCGGCAATTGGCCGTCGGGCTGGAGCATACCGCCGCCTTGAGCCCAATCAAGCAGTCGCGTCGGAGACGTATAGTAGCCGCAGCCGCAGACGCCAAACGGCAAGCCAAACGCCAGGAATGAGTGCGATCCGTGGGCACTCGTCTGCGCTGAGGGGGTCGAATCGAGGATGACGACTTTACCGGAAGCGGAGCTGCTCCCCACACTGGTCGAACCTGGCCCGGATGCTGTCTGCGCAGCACCGTTCCGCAGAAAAGGCGCCAGGGGATCCGCAGCCATGAAGCTCGTTCCCGAGCGTGCGCCGTGGAGCGGCCCACTCATGCTACCGGCATAGGCATGCCTATCGGAAGGCGAAAAACCCCAATCAGCTGCAAACGGCTGATGTGCTACAAAGTCGCCGCGTTGAACGCCGGCTCCGTCGATCGTTGCGAAACCATCGGCCAGYGACGGCAGCGTGATGTCGTTGTTGACCTGGCCGTGAGCGTCGCAGACCATTCCCGTCGGCCGATCGTCGTCTTCATTGAGCGCGATGGTGTTGACGGGACTATCGGCGGCAGTGCCAGACTTGATCGCATCGGTCGTTTGTGCGGCCAGCGCGAGTTGATAGTTGTTATCTTCCCTATAGGGGGTGTTACGAAGCTTCGCCTTTCGGCCCGCAGCGAACCACCGGGGAGTCAACGAATCCAATAGCATTGAGCGAGATGCCCAACGGAGAGCTTTGCGATGCATGGCATGCCCCCTCGCGAAAATCTACCAATGTGCAGATTGTCGAATCATAGCCGAAGAAGCGCGAAATACCTTGTACGCCTTTCGAGCTAAATCGGGCGATCACCTTTTGGCCGATGAGGACCACCTCGCGCTCGCAGGACGGAGAGACGCCGTTACCGCGCCCACGACGATATGCTCTACGAGGCATAATTTGCCAAAGGGCTGTCCGGAATGCTCGGACAGCCCCCTTTATTGCTAGTTTGCAAGCAGATCGTTGACGCGAGTTTCGGCGTCTGTGAGCGCGGCATCGATCTCCTTTTGCCCAGTGATCGCAGAAGCGATCTCTTCGCCGATGATGTCGTTGACCGCGAACTGATGACGAACCTGTGCAGGCAGGGGTTTTGCGACGTTTGCGATGCTGAGGATCGTGGCGCGATGCGGCAGTGCCTTGAACTCCGCTGAATCAATGACCGCCTGCTGAGCCGGCAGGTGACCGGTCCGGGCCCAATCGAAGTTGTGATCGGCCATGAACTTCAGGAACTTGCCGATTGCCGCAACCTGCTCCGGGGTGCGATCCTTCTTTGTCATCGCCCAGGAATGGCCATCCGACCAATAGGCCGGTTCACCACCGAACACCGGCGGATACGGATAGACCGCGTAGCCGTTGGTGAGCGCGTTGTCGGCCTCTTTCGACAGGGCATCGAAGTCACCCACAACCCAGGTACCATTCAGAAGAACACCACCGTCCCCCTTGGTAAAGCCGGACAGGGATGCAGCATAGTCCTGATCTTTCGTGGTCAGATCCTGATCGTAGATGTCCTTGAACAGCTGGACGATCTTCTTGGCTTCAGGTGTGTTGAGTTTGACATGGGTCGGATCTGCGAAGAAGTCGGACTTCATCTGGGTCAGGTAGATATAGAGGGCACGATAGAACGCACCCTTTTCGTTGGCCATGCTCTGAACCAGATAAGGCTTGCCGGTCTTTTCCTTGAACTGCTTAGCCTGTGCGAGTAGTTCATCGGCCGTCTTCGGCAGCACCGGCGTTCCGTCATCATTCACCAGACCCGCCTTGCGGAAATAGTTCATGTTGATGTGCCACAACATGGTGTGGGAATCGATCGGCAGGCCGAATATCTGGCCCTCCTTCGTCACTCCTTCCCGGCCCGCCGCGGTGAAAGTGGAAGAATCCACGCCGGCAGCCTTTAGTACCGGGTCCAGAGGCTCAAGAAGACCCTTCGACTGATAGTCGGACAGCACGGATTCATGGATGGTGACGACATCTGGCGGCTCGCCCGATGCCAGCTGCGCCGTCAGCTGGTCGTAACCAGGCCATTCGACGGTGTTCACATTGATCTTGATGTCGGGATTGTCGGCAACGAACTTGTTGATCTGCGACGTGATGATTCCGCACTCGCCTACAGCCTTGCTGACGTCGGTGTTGGTTCCCCAATCGGCGTCGCAGGCTCCGAAGAACCGCTGAACCGTAATTTCGACCGGATCAGCGGCCAGAGCCGGCCACGACGCCATGGTCAGCGTCGCCGCCAGTAAGATATTCCTCATGCCAATCTTCATTGCAATCTCCTCCTATTGCTTGCGAAAATGCGCGTTGAAGCCGGATTGTCAGATCATGATCGTCATCGCACTGCGTAACCCGAAACCGCGGTGACGATGTATTTCTGGAAGAACAGGTAGACAGCGAGCGTTGGCAGGCCTGCGAACACAGCCTGAGCCATCAGGAAGCCGAGGCCCTCAGTCTGGGCGAAGTTCATCTGCATGGAAGCAATGCCGGTCGTGATCGTGTACATGTCCTTCTTGGTCGCCGAGATGAGCGGCCACAGATAGTCGTTCCAGGCACCGAGGAAGGTGAACACACCGAGTGTCGCCTGGGCCGGGATGGTAAGGGGTAGAAGAACCGTCCAGAAGATCTTGAAGCGCGACGCGTTGTCGAGCAGTGCTGCCTCATCCAGTTCCTTGGGAATCTCGCGGAAGTACTGCGTCATCAGGAAAACACCGAATGGCGCAGCCAAACCGGGCAGGATCAGGCCAGGATAGGTATTGTGCAGTCGCAGCATGCTGAAGATCTGATGACGCGCGACGATCACCGCTTGCTCCGGCACGGCAAGGCCGAACAGAACCATGACAAACAGAATGTCGCGCCCCGGAAACCGTAGCCGCGCGAAACCGTAGCCGGCAAGCGACGACAGGATCAGCACACCCAGCGTCATCCCCGACGAAACGATGAGACTGTTTAAGAACCAGCGGAAGACATTGGATCCGCCAAACACGTCTGCGTAGTTCTTGATCGTATACGGAACGTGGAAGACCGAATTCGTATCCAGCTTCAGTTCCGCATTGAGCTTGAACGACAGCCCGACGACCCAAAGGATCGGCAATACCATGATCAGGCCGGCTGCCACGACGGCGAGAAGGATGATCCGGTCTCCCAGGGATTTTCCGACAATGCCGGAGCTCGTGCGGTTCATCGATTTTCTCCCTGCCGGTTGGAAAGGAAGTACTGCAGCATGCCGGCCATCAGGATGATCGCGAACAGGACCTGCGAGGTCGCAGCGCCCATGCCGACATCGAAGCGGGTGAAGGCAACGTCGTAGATGTAAAGGACAATCGGTCTCGAAGCGTTGTTGGGGCCACCCTGCGTCATCAGCTGGGCCTGGCCGAATACCTGGAACTGAAGCACGCTTTGAATGATCAGCACGAGCAGGAATGTCCGACGGATCGACGGAAGCGTGATGCGCCACAGCGTCTTCCAGCGCCCGGCATTGTCGAGCGCAGCCGCTTCATAGATCTCGCCCGGCACCTGTTGCAGTGCGGCCAGAAACAGCATCATCGGCAAGCCTACACCCCACCAGACCGTCGCGATCGCAACGGCCGGAAGCGCAAGACGCGCATTGCTGAGGAAGGTTACCTGCGGCAGACCGAACCAGCCGAAGATATTGGAAAGCAGGCCAATGTCGGGAATGAAGACGATGCGCCATATCAGCGTCACCACCGTAACCGACAGCACGGACGAGGCAAAGAAGACGGCGCGCATCACCGAGGCGAAGCGTGTCTTGCGATTGAGCGCCAGCGCGAGTGCAAGTCCGAATACCGCGAGAACCGGTACGGTCAAGACAACGAAATAGAGCGTGTTCAGAACTGCCCCGCGGAAAATCTTGTCGTTGAAGAGGCGCGTATAGTTTGCAAGCCCCACAAACTTGCCGGGGCCGAACAGGTCAGCCTTCGTCAGGCCAAGCCAGAAGCCCCAAAAGAGAGGAATGACGAGCAGGCAGACGAAAACAAGCACGAACGGCGCAACGAACAAGCCGTTTCGCAATCGGGATTCGTTCATGTGGATGGCCTGGCTCATCACGCTGCCTCCGCGATGTGATAGCCGCGGCCGGCCGCGTCAAAGAGGTGGGTCCGGCGGCCGTCGAACGTCAGGGCGACGGCTGCCCCTGGCGCGAGCGGGCTGTCTCCCTTGGCTTCTGCCACCAGCAGCGAGTTATCTGCGATGCGAGCATAGACGAGCGTGCGATCTCCCAGCCGCTCGATGACCTCGACAACGGCATCCGTGTCGCCTGTGCCGGATCGCCCGATCGAAATGGCTTCAGCGCGGACACCCATCGTGTAGTCACTGGCCGGCGCCAGTTCCTTGATTGGAACCGCCGTATGGACAGTCGTTCCGTCGGTTAGGCGAACAAAATCGCGGTCCAGTTTCACGGGCAGGAAGTTCATGGCAGGAGAACCGACGAACTCGGCGACGAAACGTGTCGCAGGTCGTGCATAAATCTCCATTGGTGTGCCGACCTGCTCAATGCGGCGATTGTTCATGACCACGATCCGGTGTGCGAGCGTCATCGCCTCGATCTGGTCATGCGTCACGAAAACCATCGTTGATTTGACGCGGTTGTGAAGCTGCGCCAGCTCGACGCGCGTTCTGACACGAAGTGCTGCATCAAGATTCGACAAGGGCTCGTCGAACAGGAAGGCTTGCGGCTCCTTGACGATCGCGCGGCCGATGGCCACGCGCTGACGCTGACCGCCGGACAATTGCCCCGGCTTGCGATCAAGCAGCTTGTCGAGAACAAGAATCTCGGCCGCCTCCGTTACCCGGCGAGCGATTTCCGCTTCGTCGACCCCGATGTTTCGCAAGCCGAAGGCCATGTTGTCGCGCACGCTCATGTGCGGGTAGAGCGCATAGTGCTGGAACACCATGGCGATACCGCGCTCGCCCGGCGGCAGATGATCGATGCGCTTGCCGTCGATGCGTATCTCGCCGCCGTCGATGCTCTCCAGCCCGGCAATCATTCGCAGCAAGGTGGATTTTCCGCAGCCGGATGGGCCGAGGAAGACCATGAACTCGTTGGAATTGATCGTCAGGGACAGGTTGTCGATGACCTGCACCGCACCGTATTGCTTGCTTATGTTCACCAGTTCGATGAGCGCCACGTATTCCTCCGCTGATTGAGTTCCAGAGCCTGCCGCTTGAGGTCGAGCGCGGTTTTCCGCGCCCGCCTCAGCTCGTTCATTTGCTCTGATTGACCGTCGCGATCATGGCGTCGAACAAGGCGGCAGCGACCGGATCGGTACCGGCCGGGCCACTCGTCAACCGGAAGGTCGTTGCAACGAGATTGCCGCGCCCGACACGTCGTTCAGCGATGGTGACCGCGGGCTTGTGAACCCAACCGATGACCAGCCCGCCGTGGACCGGTCCGGCATACTCGAAGGTGCGGAAGCCCGTCATGACATGATGTGGAACAACCTTCTCGAAGGACAGGTCGAGCAACGGACCACCCGGCAATGAAGCAAACGCACCTTTACGTCTGATCCAGCTGAAGTTGGCAATCCAGTCGCCACGCCACAGCGTACCTTCACGTGCGATCAGTCCGATTCCTGGAAGCTGCTGGTCGATACCAACAGGCATATCCCGTTCATCGATGGTCATCTCGCGATAGAGCTTTTCACCTTCGGGAATGTCCTTGCGCAGATTGCGGTGCGTGGGAATGCTGCCATCGGCGATCACGAGATAGCGTGCCCCGTGGCGCATTGCCTCAATGTCGCTCTCATCAAGGGCATGCGCCAGATTGACCTCCGCTTTATCAGTCTCAGAGACCGGATAGCCCAGTGTCTCTGCAAAAGCGCGAAGCGCCGGATCCTTCGAAGCGATGCTCGGCAGGTTGGCTCGGCTGCGTTTTGCGTACAGCGCGATATCGAGAACATTGGTCGCAAGCCGCCGTCCGCTGGACAGGACCTCAAGTTCGATGCGAAGCATGCGATTGACGTCGGTTTCCGGCATTTGCATCGGCACGATGCCGACGCTTGCCACCGCGTTGGCACCCGTTGCTGGCAGTGCCCGCTCGCCGTCCTGCCCGTAGGTCCAGCGGATCGTTGCGCCATCCGGAATGGACGCGCCACCGGTCGCCACCGAGAGATCCACCTCCAGCAGTTCGCCGGCGTAGGCAGACCAGGCATTCGGGCGGGCGATCACGACGATGTCGCTATTGATGCTCGCGAAGTCGTCGTGGAAGACACGCGGATTTCTGTTGATGTCCAGAAGGCCGTTTGCCTCCCAATGAACGTCCGTGAATTCGGTGATGACGTAGCCGACGATCTTGGGATGGGCGCGCATCACCTCGATTTCATATTTGAGGTTCGCGAACTGGTACCATTGCGCGGCCTCGATGAACGATCCGAAGTCCTTGAAGACGGTGTCCAGATGGAGCGCGCGGAAGCGCTTTTGAACGCCATGCGGATAGGCGACGCCATCACCCCATGTCGCACCGGTTTCCATCCAGAAGGGCTCGGAACCATCTTGCAGAAGGAGTTTCGAGGGATCGGGCAAGCCCCAGACGCCAAACTCGGAGACGATGAGAGGCTCTTCGCCTCGCCACTGCGCATCGCCAAGGCCAGAATAGGTCCACGCTGCGCCCTCGGCGAATTGCCTGGTGATGTCGTCCCACTCTTCGCGTCGTTCCGGAATGGAGCGGTAGTAGTGGTAGTCATTGAGGTCCGACTTCACGTGGAAGTTCGGGAAGCAGGCGGAATTGTCCGAAACAAGACGGCTCGGGTCGAGCGTCTTCAACCAGTCGTAGGTCTCGGCGAGCCACTGGCGATGATCGGCGTTCTCGACGATCCGGGTTCCCCAATCCTCATTGATGATCGTCCAGGCGATGATCGACGGGTGATGGCCATCGCGCTTGACGATTCCCTGCATGGTCTCGCGCATTCGCCTGGCCGAGGCATCGCTGAAGGTCTGGACGTTCGGAATTTCGGTCCAGATCAAAAGACCGATACGGTCCGCCACGTCGTAGTAGCGCGGGTCGGGAACCTTGATGTGGATGCGCAGCGTATTCAACCCAAGTGCCTTGGCCTTGCGCGCCTGGTCCTCGAGGAACTCAAGGGAAGGCGGCGTGCAGATGCCTTCGGGATAGTAGTCCTGATCAAGTGCGGCACGCATGTAGAGCGGAGCACCGTTGAGGAAGAGCTGGCCGCCCCTGGTCTCGATGGTGCGAAACCCGAATGTAACCGAAGTCGCATCGACGATTGCGTCTGCGACCGAAAGACTGATGTCGGCACGATAAAGCTGCGGTGCATCAGGCGACCAGGCCTTCACCTCGCCAACAACGACGCTCAAGGTGCGACCAGATCCCTTAGCCGCGGCCTCCAGGGCTCCGTCCGGCCCGTAGACAGCGACGCGCACCTCGGCGTCTGCCGCGGATGCGGAAAGGTCCAGATCGAAGCGAACGGCACCCGAGGAAAGGTCTGCCCTTACATCGGCATGCTTGATGTGGCTGGTGTCACGCGCCTCCAGCGTCACCGATTGCCATATGCCGCCGAGAGGGCCGTACCAGCTTTGCTTGCCATGCGGAATTTCCGCAAAAGGAAACTGCGGGTACCTGGTCGCGTCGGCGCTCGGAAGCGTAACCGAGACCTCGATCTCATTTTCCGGTTTGAGGATGCTGTTCGGAATCGTCAACGAGAACGGAAGGTAGCCTCCTTCGTGGTTGCCGATAGGCTGACCATTGACCAAGACTTCAGCAAAATAGTTCACCGCGCCGAAGTGAAGGGAGATGTCGCGCTCCGCCCATTCTTGCGGCAGAAAGAACTGTCGACGGTAGCTTGCAATGCCAAACGCGTCGCGAAGATCGGCAAATTCGGATTGCCAAACGGATGGAACGGAAATCGAGCGCCAGTCGGCATCCCCTTCGAATTTGAACTGCCAGAGGCCGTCGAGTGTCATTCGCTTGCGCGCGTCCTGGGATAGCGGCAAAGCGGGCGTGACAGGGGCGGTCATGTACTCTCTCCCTTGCGAATTATGTTATTAGTTATATTATTAGTTATGGGTACAGAGAATATAACCAACTGGCAAGCCGGAAAATTCGGGACCCGCAAAAGCCACAGTGGACGGTTGTCGGAAAACTGGGTTTTCTATAATTTGATGAATGGGATGGGCCGATCGATGAAGTGGGACAAGCATTGACCAAGCGTGCAACCATGGTTGACGTTGCACAGCGTGCAGGCGTTTCACAAGCAACGGTGTCGCTGGTATTGAACGGGGTCAGCAATCCCCGCGTTTCCGAGGTGACCCGATCGCGCGTCGTGGAAGCGGCCGAAGCCCTTGGTTATCGCAAGGGCCCTCGACACAATGTTCCCGAGCATCGGCGACCCGTTATCGGGCTGCTGCTCGATGAAGTCAGCACAACACCGTTTGCCATGCCCTTCATCGAGGGCGCGCGCGATGAAGCGGCCCTGCAGGATATCCTGATCGCAACCTTCTGCACGCGCTCCGATCCCAAGATCGAGAGCGCGGCTCTCGATCTGCTTCAGGAATTGAACGTCATCGGCATTCTTTATACCACCCTGACGACCCGACAGATCGTTGTTCCGGAACGGCTGAACGACATCCCCACAGTTCTCGTGAATTGCTATGAGAACCATCGGCGTCATCCCTCGGTCGTTCCCGGCGATATCGCCGGCGGGCATGCGGCGACCGAGGCGCTGCTGAAGGCCGGTCATCGAAGGATCGCTCACCTGAAGGGCGAGGACTGGATCGAAGCTGCCAGGGACCGCGAAAAGGGATACCGGCAAGCGCTGACCACATGGGATGTGCCCGTCGACGAAGACCTGGTTTTGATGGGAGGATGGACCGTCAATGGCGGCCGCGAGCTGACCCTCAAATTGCTTGATCGGAAAGACCCGCCGACTGCCATCTTCTGCTTCAATGACCGAATGGCCGTCGGCGCATATGACGCCATCAAAAGCCGCGGCCTGCGTGTGCCCGAAGACATCTCCGTGGTGGGATTCGACGACGAGGATCTGGCCTCCTACATGGTGCCACCACTTTCAACGGTGCTGTTGCCCCATGACGAAATGGCGCGATGGGCCGTTGGTGTCCTCCTAGACCACAACGAGGGTATTTCATCCCACCGAACCACCCAGAAGATCAAGCTCGAGTGCCCATTCGTTGAACGCGGTTCGATCGCAGCCCCTCAGTCTTGATGCGGTCGATACATTGTCCCGTCGTTTTTGACCTTGGAAGAAGATCATTGTCGGTCCACCGAGAAACGGATCATGTCGATCAGGAATCGCGGGATGTCGCGCGCCCTGGCGCGCGCGCGCGCCCCGTGATTTTCCTGAAGTGGTTTCGTTTGTCAGCGTTCAGCAAGCTTGAAACTCACGCATCGTCGATGCCGGGCGGCGGCAGGTGATCTGGTGGGTTCCCGGGGCCGCTTACTCAAAGCCGAGGCGCTGGGCTCCCTCGCGGAACAGCGCCTGGTCAGTGAGCGGCAAATGGAATGCCGAGATGAAATCGTTCAGCCGATAGGCGGGATACCGATCGTGTATCATGGCGAGATAAGACTTCCCCTCACTCAGCCGTCCCGCGATCGACAGGCAAAGTGCGGCGATCGCCAGAATGTGAGCGTGAGCATTCGGACGGGCGGCGGCCTTGACGCCCCAGTCCGCGGCATCCTCGAAGCTTCCGAGGCGCACGAGAGCCAGGGCGCGGCTTGCAAGCATGCCGAAGAGCAGCGGGTCGAAAGGACTGAGCGCGCGGGAGTGATCGGCCGCCAGGATCGCGGCGCCCGGATCACCGGACTGGGATTGAACGAAAGCGAGGGAGTAATGCGCGATCGCGAAACTGGGGCTCAGTTCGACCGCCTGTTGCAGCTCGCTGACGGACTGATCGTGCAACGCTCTCAACCATAGCGCCCGGCCCATGGCGAGATGTGCCGTCGGGTCGCGATCATCGACCATCATGCTCTGGCTCGCTGCTCGATAGGCAAGTTCGGCCTCGGCGTCGCGATCCGCCCAATGCTGGAAGGCACTCTGGAAATGGGTGAAGGAGAGCCCCGCATGCGCACGGGCAAACGTCGGGTCGAGGCCAATTGCCCTTTCGAAGAAGCGCTGGGCTTGCTCGTTGTCGCTCTTGGTGAAGCGATACATGTGCCAGAGCCCCCGGTGGTGGGCCTCCCAGGCGTCGAGAGAGTTCGGCGTCTTCAGGAGGGCACGATTGCTCTCGATCGTTTCGACTTCGCGCTCGATCGAGACGACGATCTTGCTGCCGATTTCCTCAAGGAGAAGGAAGGTATCGGCCACACGGCGCTCGAAGACCTCCGTCCAGGCGATGCGCGCTGTTCTTGCCTCTGTCAATTCGACGCGAACGATAATGCGGTCGCCGACGCGCTGAAACGATCCGTCGACCACGTAGTCGACGCCGAGCAGCCGTGCTGTCTCTTCAACCGTGTGGTGCCGGTCCCTCAGCGCAAACATCGTGCCCTGCGCGATGACATGGAAAGAGCGCAGCTTGGCGAGCCGTGTGATAATGTCGTATGCCAATGCATCGGACGGACCGCCGGGAGCGGCCACGGCCGACAGCTCATTGAACGGCATGATCGCAATCGATGCGCGCCGCGGCTCCTTGAGCAAGCTTTCGGTTTCGGGTGGAGACGATGCAGCCACAGCGCTGGCGCCTGGGCGCTGCTGCCGGAAGGTTTCGTCTGTCTGGGTTCTGGCCGTCTGCCAGGCGTCGCGCAAGGATCGCTCGTTGATACCCTCGGCATCAAACAGCTTCGCGGTCGCTTCCAGATGTTCCTCGCCTTCTCGAAAACGACCCGCCTTGGCAAGGGACATCAATAGCAATTCGTGCGGGCGAAGGTCGAAGGGCGCAAGCTGGATCCAGCGATCGAGATAGGTTTGTGCTTCTTCGGGCGGGAAACGCTGCACCATATGCTCGAGAAGGGCTGTATGAATGTCGCGCAGCCGACGACGTTGCGACAGCAGCCATGTTTCGAATGCCGGGCTACGCTCGACGCTCGATCCTTCGTGAAAGTCCCCGGCAAACAGGGCTGCCAGGGAGCGCAACTGGCTGAGTGACTGCGTCTTGAATCCATGCTGATAAGCCGCAGTCGCCTCGATCGCATCGATAAAGCAGTCCGACAGATCCAGTCTGATGGTGTCGCCCTTCGTGACGACGCGTTGTTCACCGATCAGCGTGCGAATCTTGCTCAAGCACCATCGCAACTCGCCGCGCGGATCGTCAGGGATATCCCACAACAGATCGCAAAGCTGCGCCCTGCCGCAGGGCCTCGGTGAAAGCGCAAGGTAGGCCAGAAGAGATCGCACCTTCCGGGAGCCGGGGAGCGTCAGATCGACGCCCTCTCGCCGGATCGCCATCGGGCCGAGCAGTCGGATCTCGAGCGGGCCTCCGGGTTGATTTGCGTCCCCGCCGCCCGATTCCACGCTCATTCCCACGCCAGCTGCCACGCCGACCCCCACTATCCCTGTCTAAGCCAGAGACCGTGGCACGACACGTGCCCAACCACGGTTGCCATAGACGCACCATGAGGCTGATCAATCTGACCCAAGGAGAAAACAATGTCCACATCTGCGGCCGTCGCCAGTAATCCTCAGCCCGCCGTCGACTTCAGCGCGCTCAAGGCCAGGCAACAAAGTGCATGGTCCTCGGGTGACTACGCAATCGTTGGGACGACCTTGCAGATTGTCGGGGAAAGCCTCTGCGAAGCGCTCGATCTGCGCGCCGGTTCGAAGGTGCTTGACGTTGCGGCCGGCAACGGCAACGGCGCGCTTGCCGCAGCCCGACGCTGGTGCGAGGTCACGGCAACCGATTACGTTCCGGCGCTGCTCGAACGTGGCCAGGAGCGCGCCAAAGCCGATCGGCTGTCGATCGTCTTCCAAGAGGCCGATGCAGAACATCTGCCGTTTGCCGATCAGTCCTTCGACAATGTGCTGTCGATTTTCGGCGTGATGTTCACGCCCGACCAGGAGCGCGCTGCGTCCGAACTCGTTCGGGTCTGCAAGCGCGGCGGCTCGGTTGGCCTTGCGAACTGGACCCCTGACGGTTTCATCGGGCAGATGTTCAAGACGATCGGCAAGCATGTGCCGCCTCCGGCAGGTGCTCGCTCGCCGGCGCTCTGGGGCTCGCGGGCACGGCTTGACGAATTGTTCCCGAAAGCCGTCGCGTCGATCGCAGCAACGCCCAGGCAGTTCGTGTTCCGCTACAAGTCACCGGACCATTGGCTTGAGGTCTTCCGGACCTATTATGGTCCCGTGCTGAAAACATTCGCCGCCCTTGACCCGGCGGCGCGAGATACACTGACCGACGACCTTTTGGCGCTCATGGAACGCTTCAATCGCGCCGATGACGGCACCGTGGTCGTGCCAAGCGAATATTTGGAGGTCATCGTCACGAGGCTCTGAACACAGGCTTCCGACACTGGCCGGGCATGGGCTTCATATCCCGATGCTCGGCCGTCAGGTCGAGCGTGTTGTTTTCGAGCCAGGCGATGCCGCCCGCTTGGAGTTGGAACAACGCTCTGATCTTGGAAACGAAAGCCCGGTTGCTGGCAGACTGCCCCTGATTGGAGAGGAGACTCAACCAGGAAATCGCGCGTTTGAAATCGCGCCTGGGGGCAACATGACACCGTCTGAGTTTAGCGCGGCCGTGGTGGTCGCAAGAATGTCGGCAAGCGACATTCAGGAACTGCTTGGCATTGACGAACGAACCAGAAGCCAGCTTGCCTCTGGAGAGAAGCCTGTGCCTCGTTGTGTCGCCTTGTGTCTGTGGCTCATGGCTGCCTATGGCGTTTCCATTCTGGAGGCTCGTGTCCTTGCGGAAGATCCTAGTGCGGCCACGTCGCCCTGAACTGCATCGCTGCGGTCTTTTTCTGCTTGCTGATGTCAAACCTGACGCCCGCGTATTCCGGTTCTATTCTGTGAACGATCGAGTGCCTCGTCCTACGGCGGCGCGATCTCTCCATGGTGCATTTGTCGTTTCGTCTGCTAGTTAGCCTTTTACCCGCTTCGCATGACGGGCGCGCACGCTGGCGAACGCATCATCGACACAGACACCGCGCGCGGGATCGGCCTTCATCGCGTCGAAGCTCGAGGCTGCCTGATGCTGGAGCCAGCGCCCGATTGCCTCATCGCGTTCTTTCAGCGCACTGATACCCGCGCGGATCAACTCGCTCGCCGAAGCATAATCACAAGCGCTCACCTTCGCGTCGATAGACGCTGCCTGATCGCCCGGCAGGCTGATGGCTCTTTTCTCGATGGTCGCCACGATACACCTCCAGCATCCATCACATCACGCGGTATGAGAATTCATGCCATCGACCCAAGGACACTTCCATAGGCCAAAACCGTAGAATTCTGCACCCGATCTGAAAGATGTGCTCCACCTCATCGATATCTTGAAGATACCGAAAAGACTATGGCCGTGGTTTGTCGGCGAAATGCTTGATCGCGTATTCCGCAACACGCTGGTTCGACTGCCTTGCGTCATCGAGCCAGAACGGGAAGAGTTGCCACTGGTGGATCATGCCAGGCCAGATTTCGGTCTCGACGTCGACTCCGACCTTTCGGGCCTTTTCAGCCAGCCTTAGCGTATCGTCCAACAATGCTTCGCCCGAACCGACCTGGACAAGCAATGGTGGAAACCCGGTCATGTCGCCATAGAGGGGCGACACCATCGGATCAGTGGGAGAGCGTGTTCCGAGATAAGCCTTGCGCATGAGATCGAGTTGAGCGGCGTCGATCAGTGGATCGGTACTGGCGTTGGCCGTCAGCGATGCGCCTGTTGCAGCCAGATCCGTAACGGGGCTCATCGCCACGACGGCCGCAGGCAACGGCCCCTTGACCCGCATCTGCCTGAGCGTGGCTTCGATCGCGAGGTTTCCGCCGACGGATTCGCCGACGACGACGACATTGCTGGCCTCATAGCCGGAACCAAGCAGCCACCGGTAGGCTGTCAGCGCGTCGTCGATTTGTGCGGGATAGGGGTTATCAGGTGCAAGCCTGTAGTCGATGAGAAGCACGTCGGCGGACGCCGCCTTGGCCAGTGCGCCCGCTATTGCCCGGTGCGTGCGCAACGAACCGCCATAGAAGCCGCCGCCGTGGATATAGAGAATGGCGCGCTTGCCGATCGGATGATGCAGCCTTGCCGGCCAGATGAGCTGCGCATCGACACCATCGGCATCGACAGGCCTGATTTGCACGCGCGTCGGCTCGGGGGTGGCTTCCATCATGTCTTCGAACGCGTTGCGCCGATCGCGAAAGCTGTCGGCCTTCGCATAATAGTGCTTCCATGTTTCGACGAGCTTGCGGACCTGGTCCTTCGAAACCTGCGTCTGGACCGGCGTATCCCCGGCGCTGGTGGGCGACATCGAGAAGGCGACGGCCAGGCTTGCGACCAGACAGGTTTTGGTCAATCCCGCTATTGAGCGCATGATCGCCGCGGACGCGAGCCCGCACAATATGTCGACCCGCCGCCGCAAAATCTCCATCACAAGCACCGCGAAACCTCCGATTCAGGACATCTGTCGAGACAGGTGAAACCTGCCACGACCACGCGCCCTGTCAAGCTCGCCATGGTTTAGGAGACGACCCTTTTCGGCGTGTGAAAGTAATGCCTCTGTCGTATGCCGGCTAGGCTTTGGCCGCGAGTTCTTCCACGCGCTTCAGATTGACCACGGCCTTTACCGGCAGGTGATCGGAGGCAATGCGGGCAAGCGGCGTGTCGTGCGCCTCGACCGCTGTCACAACCCCCTTGCGATTTGCCATGATGCGATCAAGCGCGAGAACGGGAAGTCGTGCGGGGAAGCTCGGCACGGCGAGCGGCTGCGGGCCAAAGGCGGATTGGAACGTGTGCAGCGATGAGCGGTCACCGAGCCGCCACTCATTGAGATCGCCGAGCAGGATGGTCGGGACCTCACGCTTGTCGGCCATCAGTTCGACCAGCATTTTGGCCTGCTGTGCGCGCGAATGGCGAAGCAGCCCGAAATGGGCGGCAATGATGCGCAAGGCCCCGCCGTGTTCGAGATCGAGTTCGGCGACAAGCGCGCCGCGCGGCTCAAGACCGGGGAGGTTGATCTGGTGTACGTCACGGACGAGGCCACGCTTGAAGAGCACGACATTGCCATGCCAGCCATGAGCCTTGGCCATGCCGTTAACCGGCACCGGGATAAGTCCGGTCTCCCGTTCCAGCCGGCCGAGATCGAGAATGCCGGTACGCTCACCAAACCGGGTGTCGGCTTCCTGAAGCGCAATCACATCGGCATCGATTTCGTGGATGACCCGGCTGGTGCGTTCTGGATCGAAACGACGATCATTGCCGACACATTTGTGAACGTTGTAAGAGGCAATCAAAGTGCCGTCCGAGCGCGGCTTCTTCTCCGAATGCGCTGCATCCAGTCGCTTTTTTCGATTGCGGATCGATGCGAGGATGTTTGAGGGCAGATTGTCCTTTTTGGCATGCATCGGAGTTTGCTCGCGCTCCGTTGGTCGAAGTGGTTTGATCCGGAGTATAGGCCGGCTATTGAAACTTGCCACGCCTTTAGGCCGAAGAAATCCGCTACAAATAAGGCGATCCGAGCCAAAGAACCTTCTCAAGCAGCCGGACAGCGAAAGGTCGCGCACGCAGCCCCTGCAACGTAACCGGCGACGCCGATTTGATGGCCTCGTCGATATGCTCGTCAATCTCGTTGGCAAAGCCTTCATTCAGCACTTCCAGGTCGACCTCGAAATTCAGCCGCAGCGATCTCGGATCGAGATTGGATGATCCGACATAGGACCAGACCCCGTCGATCGACAGCAGCTTGGAATGACTGAAGGCGCCGCTCGAGCGCCAGATGCGGCAATAGCTGGTAAGGATCTGGTCGAACTGCGCGGTCATCGCCCGGTCGACCAGGACGAGGTTGTTGACGGAGGGAACGACGATATCAACCTCGACGCCACGTCGTGCGGCGGTCGCCAGTGCGCTGATCAGCTCGCGGTCCGGGAGGAAATAGGGCGACATGATGCGGATCGATTTGCGCGCAATGGAAAAGGCGCCCATCAGCATCTTGTGGTTCGTCTCGATGCGTCTGTCGGGCCCGGACGCCACGACGCGCATGAAGACGGGATCCCCCGGTTGGCGCTCGGGCATCGCGGTTCGCCATGCTTCCCCTTGCAGGATCTCGCCCGTCGTGAAGCGCCAGTCCTCGGCGGCAACATTGAAGAGGTCGGCAACAACCGGCCCGGTAACACTGAAATGGGTGTCGCGCGCAAAGCCCTCCCCTGCTATTTCGCGGGTAAAGCCTGCCCGGATGTTCATGCCGCCGGTCAGCGCGATGCGGCCATCGACGATGAGGATCTTGCGGTGGGTGCGCAGGTTCGCATAGGGCAAACGCAACCCCATGATAACGTTGCCGTTGAAGACCGAGACCGTGACGCCACCATCTGCAAGATATCCGAGTATGCTCGGCACCGAATAGCGGGCGCCGACCGCATCGATCAGCACGCGCACCTCGACGCCCCGCTTGACTGCAGCAATAAGGGAATCGCCGATCCTCAATCCGATCGGATCGCGGTCAAAGATGTAGGTCTCAAGCAGAACACTGCGGGCCGCACTGTCGATTGCCGCCTTCATTGCACCATAGCAGTCGTCGCCGGTTTCCAGCATGTCGATCGTGTTGCCGGTTGCGAGCGGAACGCGAGCGACGCGGTCGCCGAGTGTCTGGAGGGCAGCGAAACGCCGGCCAAAGCCGCTGATGACGATATCCGTATCGGCGTCGAAGCTTTCGAGCTCATCGAGGTCCGCGTCGGAGATCAGCGCATCGCGCCGAAGGCTGAGCGAGGCGCGCCGGATACGATTGATACCGGCGATCGCATAGAGCACAGCGCCGACGATCGGTGAGAGGATGATCACCCCGACCCAGCCGATTGCGGCGCGGACCTCTTCCTTTGTCATGGCCGCGTGGATTGCTGCCGCGGCGCCCATGGCGAGCGAAACAACGAATAGAATATGCGGCCAGTAGGTCGATATGAGATAAAACATTGCGTTGAACTATAAACACAAAGCTGCAGTGTTCAATTGCGCACTCATTGCGAACTCATGGGCATGAAGCGTCCGGTCTTGCCGGCGCAAAACCTGTCGTCGGCAAGCAAAAAGCACGCGCTACGCAGCAGCCGAATGCTGCGATGCGGGATCTATTTTTGCAGTGTGTCAAAAATTGCTTGAAACCTCACGATTACTCTGGAACTCTAAGGCCAGTATCGCGTTAGACCACGGGCCTCACTGACTGGAGATCGGCGATGACAGAAACTCGCGAAGAGTGGATCAGGAAGCGTGCCTATGCGCTGTGGGAAGAGGAAGGGCGTCCAACGGGACGAGATTTCAAACATTGGGAACAGGCCCGTGCCGAACGCCAAGCACTCGAAGGGTCTGCTGCATCCCCTGATGGCAAGGAAGTGAAGACGCGCAAACGCACCGCCACTGCTTCCAACGCAAATGGCGCCATAAAGGGCTCCGCCCCAAGAAAGACAGCTGGCCGCAAATCGGCCTGATCGCTTGCTTCCATGTTGCGAAGGGCATCACCATGACGCCCTTCGTCACATGATTGCATTGCTTCTGCCCTATTGATTTCCAACGGGCACGAAAGGTGCGTCAGAGGAAGAGTATGCATGACTGCGCATGACGCCGACCTCGCGGAAAAAATGCTGCGGCGACAATCGGCGCTGGAACCAAAATCGAATTTGGAAGTTGATAGATTTGTCGTAGCGGATTGCTGCCTCCGCATCGCGCCTTGAGGGTAAAATGACCGCTCTTGTCATCGCCGCGTTAGCCTATCTGGCCCTCGCCCTGATCCTTGTCTATGCGATCGACAATCTCGTTGCACTGTTCTTTCCGGATGCGCATTCTGCCCTACCGCTGCATTTTCCCACCTTTGAGAAGATGATGGCGTTGTCGCGCAAATATTATCGCAAGTAAGTGACCTCGTCGGCGCACTTTCCGTCAGCGTCTGCCCCTTTGGGTTTGCGAGAACGTTGGAACTTTTCGAGCATCAGTTGGTTGGCCTTTTCTCCGTCAGAAAAGGAGCCAGACATGCCAAGAGGCGACAAATCCGCTTACACGGACAAGCAGAAAAGAAAAGCCGAACATATCGAGGAAGGCTACGAAGACCGTGGCGTTTCCACCAAGGAGGCCGAACGGCGGGCCTGGGCGACGGTCAACAAGGAAAGCGGTGGCGGCAACAAGTCCGGCTCCGGTCGTGGCAAGCAAGATACCCACGAGGCATCGGAAAAGGGTGGGCGCAAGGGCGGCGCCGCCTCCGCATCGCGTTCTGCGGCCGAGCGCTCGGCGTCGGCCAAGAAAGCAGCAGCGACGCGCAAACGCAACGCGCAGCACGCGCATCACTGATCTCGAGCACGCCACCGGGAGGGACCTCATGGCATATGAACTGTACTATTGGGATGGCATTCAAGGCCGCGGAGAGTTTGTCCGCCTGGCGCTGGAAGAAGCACAGGCGGACTATGTCGATGTCGCCAGGCAATCCGGGCCCGCGATGGGAACCGGAGCGATGCTGGACCTGATGAGGAGCAAGCGCGAGCCACACATTCCCTTTGCGCCGCCGTTTCTGAAGGACGGCGAGCTCATCGTCTCGCATGTCGCCAATATTCTCTCCTATCTTGGCCCAAAGCTTGGCCTCGCGCCGGAAGATGAGAAACTGCGCTGCGTCGGCAACGGGCTGCAACTGACCATCACGGACCTGGTGGCTGAGGTGCACGATACGCACCACCCGATTGCCACCTCCCTTTACTATGAGGATCAGAAGGAGGCGGCGAAAGCCCGCTCCGCCGCCTTTATCAACGAGCGCATTCCAAAGTTCCTCGGCTACTTCGAGCAGGTGCTGCAACAGAACCCTCGGGGGCCGCACCATATCGTTGGCGATGCTCTGAGCTATGTCGACTTGTCGCTGTTTCAGGTCATCGAGGGCTTGCGATATGCCTTTCCAAAAGCGATGAAAGCCTATGCGGCCGACTATCCGGGGCTGATCGCGTTGCACGATGCCGTCACCAGGCGCCCGAACATTACCGCCTACCTACAGTCGGACCGCCGGCTTGCCTTCAACGAGGACGGAATTTTTCGGCACTATCCAGAGCTTGATCTCGCGCCATAGCGGATATGGCATTGCCCCGGGTTGAGGGAGGCTGATAAGCTCCCTGCAACTCGCCCCAAACCGTCCCGTCACATTCCCGGAGGCTATCGCTGCCATGGCAAATCTTGCTCAATTGCTTGCATTCATCAAAATCCCGGACCTCGCCGGCAAGGCGGTGCTGATCACCGGTGCCTCGACCGGTATCGGTGCAGCGCTCGCCCGCGCCTTTGCCGCGCAGGACATGAAGGTTGGCATTCATTACAATGCGAGCCGGGAGCCCGCCGAAGCGCTTGCCGACGAAATCCGGGCAGCCGGCGCAACGGTGCACCTCGTTCATGGCGACGTGTCGAAAGAGGGCGAGACGGAGCGTGTCGTCGAAGAAACGGCCAGAACCTTCGGGCATCTCGACGGGCTGGTAAACAATGCCGGCGGCATGCTCGGCCGCAAGCCAACCGCCGAATATACCGACGAGCACTACATGAAGGTCATGGATCTGAATGCCCGCTCGGTTCTCGCTGCAACCCGCGCTGCGCATCCGTGGCTGAAGAAGCAGGGCGGCTTCATCATCAACACGACATCGATCGCCGCCCGCAACGGTGGCGGCAATGGTGCCGTGCTCTATGCGGCATCGAAGGGCTTCGTCTCGACGATTACGCGCGGCCATGCCAAGGAGTTCGTTCCTGACCGCATTCGGGTCAACGCGGTGGCGCCGGGCGTCATCGGCACGCCGTTCCATGAGCGCTACACGAACGACGAACAGATGGAGTTGCAGCGCAAGACGATTCCGATGGGTTTCGTCGGAACGCCGGAGGATTGCGTCGGCGCCTATCTCTTCCTGGCATCGCCGACGCTTTCCGGCTACATCACCGGCCAGATCATCGAGGTCAATGGCGGCCAGCTGATGCCGTAAGCGTTGGCTTGCACAAAGAAAAACGGCGCGGACGATCTCCGCGCCGTTTTCGTTTTGCGATGAAAATCAGACGCGCTCGAGCGCGATGGCAATCCCCTGCCCGACGCCGATGCACATGGTCGACAGCGAGTAGCGCCCACTGGCTTCCCGCAGTTCCATTGCCGCCGTCCCCGTGATGCGCGCGCCGGACATGCCGAGCGGATGGCCAAGCGCGATGGCGCCGCCGTTGCGGTTCACACGGCCGTCATCGTCGGCTACGCCGAGTTCGCGCAGAACCGCCAGACCCTGCGAGGCGAATGCCTCGTTGAGTTCGATGACGTCGAACTGATCCTGCGTCATGCCAAGCCGTGCCATCAGTTTGCGCGATGCCGGAACCGGGCCGATACCCATGATGCGCGGCGGCACGCCGGCAGCCGCTCCGCCCAGAATGCGGGCGATCGGTGTCAGTCCATACTTTCTGGCAGCAGCTTCGCTGGCAATGATCAGGGCGGCAGCGCCGTCATTTACACCGGAGGCATTGCCTGCTGTCACTGTCCCGCCCTCTTTCTTGAAGGGTGTGGCAAGCTTGGCAAGCGCTTCCATTGTCGTCGCGCGCGGATGCTCATCCTTCTCCACGACGACAGGATCGCCCTTGCGCTGGGGGATGGTGACGGAGGTGATTTCCTTTGCCAGCCGGCCATTGGCCTGCGCGGCCGCGGCCCTGGCCTGGCTTCGAACCGCAAAGGCGTCCTGATCCTGGCGCGAGACCTTGTAGTCCTCGGCGACGTTCTCGCCGGTCTCCGGCATGGAATCGACGCCGTACTGCTTCCTCATCAAAGGATTGATAAAACGCCAGCCGATCGTCGTGTCGTAGATCTCTGCGTGGCGGGAGAATGCCGTTTCCGCCTTCGGCATGACGAAGGGCGCGCGCGACATGCTTTCAACGCCGCCTGCAATCATCAGTTCGGCTTCGCCTGCCCTGATGGCGCGGGCAGCCGCGATGATGGCGTCCATGCCAGAACCACAGAGGCGATTGATGGTCGTACCTGGCACCGATACCGGCAGGCCCGCCAGCAGCGAGGACATGCGAGCGACATTGCGGTTGTCTTCGCCGGCCTGGTTGGCGCAACCGAAGATCACATCGTCAACCGCTTCCCAGTCGACATTGCCGTTGCGCTCAATCAGCGCCTTCAACGGCACGGCGCCGAGATCGTCAGCGCGAACCGCTGACAGCGAACCGCCGAAGCGCCCGATCGGGGTGCGGATATAGTCACAGATATAGGCTTCGGTCATCAGGCTTCTCCCTTAGAGTTCCGGGACGACGAGATCGGCAACCGGACCGTCGATGTAGAGGGGCGCGCCGGTCATCGCCTGCAATTCCTCGAGCGTCATGGCGGCAAGCTTCTCGCGCAACACGAAACGGCCTTCCACGATGTCGATCACGGCATGGCTCGTATAGACGCGGGTGATGCAACCGACCCCGGTCAGCGGGAAGGTGCATTTGTCGACAAGCTTCGGCTCGCCGTTCTTGGTGACGTGCTCGGTAATGACGCAGACCTGCTTGGCGCCGTGCACGAGATCCATGGCGCCACCGACCGCCGGCACGCCCTTGGCGCCGACCCTCCAGTTGGCGAGGTCACCATTCTGCGCCACCTGGTAGGCGCCGAGGATCGCGACGTCGAGATGGCCGCCGCGAACCATGGCGAAACTGTCGGCATGGTGGAAGAAGGCCGAGCCGGGCTTCAGCGTCACCGGCCGCTTGCCGGCATTGATGAGATCCCAGTTCTCCTCCCCGGCGGGCGGTGCCTCGCCGAAATCGAGGATGCCGTTCTCCGTATGGAAGATCGCCTGGCGGCCTGGCGGCTGATAGCGTGCCACCATTTCCGGAAAGCCGATGCCGAGGTTCACATAGGCACCGTCGGCAATGTCCTGGGCTGCGCGCCATGCGATGCTGGCATTGGAAAGCTTGATGTCTTCGCGGGTGTTGATGATGCTGATATCGACGGTCATTGATAGACCACTCCGGCTCGAACGAGCTCTTCTTCCTGGGCGGGATTGGCGATCTCGACGACACGGTCGACGAAGATGCCGGGGGTGACGACATGCTCGGGGTCGATGCCGCCGGCGGGAACGATGCTGGAAACCTGGACGATGGTCTTGCCCGCCGCCATGCACATCAGCGGATTGAAGTTGCGCGCCGCCTTGTTGTAGGTGAGGTTTCCGTGGGTGTCGCCAAGATGGGCCTTGACGATGGCGAAATCCGCCTTCAGCCAGCGCTCCTGCACATAATGCCGGCCGTCGAATTCAGCGATGACCTTGCCCTCGGCAAGTTCGGTGCCGTAACCCGTCGGCGTGTAGAAGGCGGGGATGCCGGCGCCGCCAGCGCGGATGCGCTCGGCAAGCGTTCCCTGAGGCACCAGCTCCAGCTCGATCTCTCCCGCAAGATACCTGTCCGTGAAGGCGCGCGGGTCGGACGAGCGCGGAAAGGAGCAGATCATCTTGCGCACCATGCCGGCGTCGATCATCGCGGCAATCCCGATGCGGCCGTTGCCGGCATTGTTATTGATCACCGTGAGGTTCTTCGGCCCCTTGTCGATCAGGGCGTGGATCAGTTCGATCGGCGCGCCAGACCCGCCGAAGCCGCCAATCATGACGGTCGCTCCGTCTCCGATTTCGGAGATGGCCTCAGCCGTGCTCCCGATAGTCTTGTCCATGCTGGATCACTCCTTGCCGGCGAGATGCTCCTCTGCGCCCTTCACCGATGGATAAAACGCGCAGGCAGGGCGGGCAAGGCATTTTGTGCGGTATTTGACATTTGTTCGTATATCGCACAAAATAATAGGTGCTGGCATTCTGACCGGGATCTAGCAACAAGCCCGCGAGCAAAGGAGGAACCATGCGAGAAACTGATTTTGTCAGCGGCTTTGCCAGAGGACTGAAGGTCATCGAGGCGTTCGAGGAGACCCGCCAGCGGCTTTCGATCGCCGACGCAGCGAAGCTGACCGGCCTCGACCGCGCCACGGTGCGCAGGTCGCTGCTGACGCTGGCCGAACTCGGCTATGCCGAATATGACGGCAAGTTTTTCGCCCTGACGCCCAAGATCCTGCGGCTCGGGCACTCCTATCTCTCGGCAACGCCCTTGCCCGTCCTCATCCAGCCGCATCTCGATCAATTGTCGGAAAAAGCCGGGCAGAGCGCATCCGCCTCCGTGCTCGATGGCACGGAGATCGTCTATATCGCCCGCGCTTCGCAGCGGCGTGTCATGTCGATCAACCTGACACCGGGCAGCCGCCTTCCCGCCTTCTGTGCCTCGATGGGGCGCGTCCTGCTGTCAGCGCTGCCGGAGGCCGAGGCCAGGGCAGTCCTTGCCCGCACCGACCTCAAGCAAAATACGCCGAACACCAAGACCGACGTCGAGGAACTGATGGCGGAGTTTCGGCGTGTGCGCGATCAGGGTTACGCCGTGATCGACCAGGAACTGGAAATAGGCCTCTGCTCCATTGCAGTTCCGGTCGAAAACGATCGCGGCCAGACGGTGGCGGCAATCAATATCGGCGCACCTGCAGCCCATGCGCCAGCCGCGGATATGCCGGCTCGCTACCTGCCGCTCCTTCGAGAGACACAGAAGGCGCTCAGCCTCGTGCTACGCTAGACACCAAGCTTCGCACGCTCCGCCATGCGCCATGATCGAGGCGTCTGGCCAGCCTGTTTGAGGAAGAAGCGCGAGAAATAGGCGGGGTCTGAAAACCCGAGCCGGTAAGCGATCTCCTGGACGCTGCCAAAGGTGAAGACCAACTCGCGTTTTGCCTCATCGAGGAGCTTTCGGGCAATCAACTCATGCGCACCGTAACCGCTCGTGGCGCGCACGATCCGGTTCAGGTGGGTCGGCGAGATGCCGAGCGCCCTGGCATAGAAAGCTGCCGGCTGGTGCGATTTGAAATGCCGCTGGATCAGGCCGTGCAGCAGCTCCATGCGACGTTCATTCTCGTCGGCGGCCGCCTCGTCGTCCTGTCTTTCAGAGGAGAGACGCGCGGTCAACAACAATGCCGACGTCAGATAGGACTCCAGCAGGTCGTTGCGCCCGCTTTTGCGCTGCGCGAATTCGCGTCCGAGCCGCTGCAGGCAGGCAGCCACGTAGCGCGCTTCCTCATCGTGCATGTCGAGCCTCGTCAGATGCGGCGATGCCATCCACTCGCCGAGGCGGCTGCGGTCGCCGGGGATGGCCTTCAGATGCGAGCTCAACACGGTGATGACGAAGCCGTCGATGTCCCTGGAGAAGCGAAAACCGTGATCGAGGCCGGGGGGAACGGTAATGACCGACTGACCTTCGATCGGGTGCCAGGCGCCTGCGAACATTGCCTCGCCGGAGCCGCTATCGATGTACAATATCTGAAAGAAACTGTCGTGGCGATGTGGCCGGATCTCGAAATGATGCAGGCTGCTGCGGGCGGGAATTGTTTCGCAGTGCAGCCAAAACTCCGGCTTCCTGCCGGTATTCTCGCCGTAGAGCTCGTAGGTCGGCACAATCCTTACCATTCCTGCCTCCATCGCCCGATGTTCGCTTTGTGCAATTTCATGATGGATTTGTCCATTGTTGATGGTGCCTTGCCCGGTCAAGATTTGACAAAAGACAAGTGCGGGAGGACACCATGCGCACCAAGGTAGCCATCATTGGCTCCGGCCCTTCGGGACTTTTGCTTGGCCAGTTGCTGACGGAAGCCGGCATCGACAACGTCATCCTGGACCGCGTTGGCAAGGATTACATCCTTGGCCGCGTACGCGCCGGCGTGCTGGAAGAGGGAACCGTTGGACTTATCGATGAGGCAAAGGCTGGCGCGCGCATGCATGCCGAAGGTCTTTCGCATGACGGCTTTTCCCTTGCCTTCGATGGGCGCGACCATCGCATCGACCTGTTCGGTCTCACCGGCGGCAAGCGCGTCATGATCTACGGGCAAACGGAAGTCACCCGCGACCTGATGGAGCGACGCGAAGCCAGCGGCGCACTGACGATCTACGAGGCAGCGAATGTCAAGCCGCACGATTTCGATGGATCGGCCCCTTATGTCACCTACGAAAAGGATGGCGCCACGCGCCGCATCGACTGTGATTTCATCGCCGGCTGTGACGGTTTCCATGGTGCCAGCCGCAAGGCGGTTCCCGAAAAGTCGCTGCGCACATTCGAGAAGATCTACCCCTTTGGCTGGCTTGGAATTCTGGCCGAGGTCGCTCCCGTCAACCATGAGCTGGTCTATGCCAACCACCCGCGGGGATTTGCGCTCTGTTCCATGCGCTCGGAGCATCGCAGCCGCTACTACATCCAGTGTCCACTCGATGAAAAGGTCGAGGATTGGAGCGATGACCGCTTCTTTGACGAACTTCGCCGCCGCCTGCCTGCGCATCATGCCGACGCACTTGTGACCGCGCCTTCCTTCGAGAAGTCGATCGCACCGCTTCGCTCCTTCGTTGCCGAGCCGATGCGCTTTGGCCGCATGTTCCTTGTCGGCGACGCCGCCCATATTGTTCCGCCGACCGGTGCGAAAGGCCTCAATCTCGCCGCGAGCGACGTGCATTATCTGTTCTCGGGCCTGATCGAACACTACCAGGATCGTTCGAACGCAGGCATCGACACCTACTCCCAAAAGGCACTCGCCCGGGTTTGGAAGGCGGTCCGTTTCTCCTGGTGGATGACAACGATGATGCACCGGTTCCCCGATACCGGTGATTTCGACCAAAAGATTCAGGAAGCCGAACTCGACTATCTGACGCATTCACGCGCAGCTTCGACCGCGCTTGCGGAAAACTACGTCGGCCTTCCCTACTAGCTTCCCTTCCGCCATCCACGGAAGGGGTGCACGGAGAGCGGCGGTGGTTCATGCGTCCCACCGCTGCTCGCCCATTGATCGGGACCTCTGTCGGCTGGCAGGCTTGCTGGCGTCAGACCTTGCGGAATTCGAGTTCGTAGACGACTTCCTCGCCGTTCTTTGGATCGACACCAGGCGCGCCGCTGATGACAAGCCTGTTGCCGTCGATGGAGAACGGCCGGATCAGGTCGCTGACGCCCCAGGCCGGATTCCAGCTCGCATCGACATGGTGCACCACGCGTCCATTCTCGAAGGTGTAGGTTCCGGCATAGGCGAGCATGGAATCGAACAGCGCGACCTTTTCGGCGTCCGTCGGGACGTCGCCTTTCAGCGCCGGCCGTTCGCGGCTGACGACCACAGCCATTACCCGGCCATCCGGATGATAGGAGAGATATCCGACGGGGTCGGGTCCCATCGCATTCGTAACCACCCCGGTCGCAACAGCGCGGCGCGTCCAGGATACCATTCTCCATGTTCCATGTAATGCGGCTGCACTTCCCATAGTGTGGCTCCCACGCGCAGTTGCATGAGCTGAACGATACCACGCAGGCCGTATCCGCAACAGGGTCGCTAGATCTTGGCGGCAACCTCTGTCGCCGCCTCCCGCAATGTCTGCATGAGGATCGAAAGCGGCAGCGAGGGAATGGCGTCCGTGCGCATTGTCAGTCCAACCGGTCCTTTTGTTTCGCTGGTGTCAATCGGCAAGACTTCCAGGAGGCCGTCGGCGACATCGGTTGCGACCACACCTGTGGAAATGATCCAGATGGCGTTGCTCGACCGTACGAAGGCGCGGCCAAATGAATCGGAGACCGTTTCGATCTGGTTCGGCAGGCTTGCGACGCCGTTGGCAATCAGGAAGCTTTCCACGAAGGGGCGAATGATCGAGGCGCGCGTCGGCATCAGCACGGTATATTCACTGAGCTTCGCAAACAGCGACTGGCGCGATTTCAGCAGCGGATGGCCTGCACGAACCGCAAAGACGACCTGTTCCGAGTAAAGATGCTCGAAGGAAAAGCCGGCCATCTTTTCCGCGCCGGCAAGCCGCCCGACGACGAGATCGAGGTCGCCGACGCGCAGCTGCTCCAAGAGCACCGCATTCTCTCCCGTGACGATCTTGATGCGGCTCCAGGTGTTTTCCTTGAGGAAAAGCTCCATGGCGCGCGGCATGATCCGCGTCGAAACCGTCGGCAAGGCGCCGATGCGGATCGGCGGGGCCTCGCCGAAACGCTCCTGGGATACCGAATCAAGGCCCTGGCGCAAGGCGGTGAGCGCTGCTCCCGCATGGCGCAGAAAAACGTCGCCATAGCGGGTGATCTTGATGCCGCGCCCGTCGCGCTCGAAGACCGCAACGCCAAGCACCTCCTCCAGTTCGCGGATCGTCTTCGTCACCGCCGGCTGGCTGACATTGAGCAATCCGGCTGCCTTCATCACGCTTTTCTGCCGCGCCACCTCGACAAATGTCTGTAGATGACGAAACTTCACCCGACTATCGATCATGGATTTCATAACTCCGGAGTTATCGAAATGCCACGAAATATCATTTTACCTAACCAGATTAAACATCCAATTTGAACCAGGGTCTGTGTCGGCCCCTCTCATTCAAGTCGGCCGCGACTTGCATGGAGACCGGCACGGAGAGGAGATTTGCCGTGCAGTTTGCCCGTATCAACGACATCGCGATCCACTACCAGCTGATCAGCGGCCCCGCTGACAAGCCGGTCATCGTCTTTGCTAATTCGCTTGGCACCGATTTTCGCATCTGGCGCGACGTGATCGTACGACTGGCCGGGGACTATGCGATCATTGTCTACGACAAGCGAGGCCACGGGCTTTCCGATGTCGGCCAGGTTCCCTATTCGATCGACGATCATGCTTCCGATCTTGCCGGCCTGCTCGATCTTCTGGCGGTCAAGCAGGCCTTCATCTGCGGTCTTTCCGTGGGCGGGCTGATTGCTCAGGCGCTCTACAAGGCGCGGCCCGACATCGTGCAGGGACTGATCCTTTGCGATACGGCGCACAAGATCGGCACCACCGAGAGCTGGAATACACGGATTGAAACCGTCGCCAGCAAGGGTATTGCGAGCATTGTCGACGGCGTCATGAAGCTCTGGTTCACGCCGGCGTTCCGGCGACCGGAAAACACGGCCTATCACGGTTACAGCAACATGCTCATACGCCAGCCGGTGGAAGGCTACCTTGCCACCTGCGAGGCAATCCGCGATGCCGACTACACGGACGCCGCCACCAGGATCAGCGTTCCGACGATCTGCATTGTCGGTGATCAGGACGGCTCGACGCCGCCCGATCTGGTCAAGTCGACGGCCAGGCTCATTCCGAACGCCCGCTTTGAGATCATACGCGATGCGGGCCATATCCCTTGCGTCGAGCAGCCGGAAGCGCTGACGGCAATCATTCGCGCATTCATCGATTTGCATTGCATGGAGAAAAGAGCTCATGAGTGAACTCCACCAGCCGTCGAAGCGCTTCGAGCAGGGTATGGCGACGCGCCGTGCCGTGCTGGGCGATGCCCATGTCGATCGCGCCGAATCAAGCTCGACCCCGTTTGACAAGCCGTTCCAGGACCTGATCACGGAAGCGGCCTGGGGACATGTCTGGTCGCGCCCGACACTGACGCGCCGCGAGCGGTCGATCGTGACGATCGCGCTTCTGGCAGCACTTGGCCAGGACGACGAGGTGGCGATGCATGTCCGCGCCACCGCCAACACCGGCGCCTCGCGCGATGATATTTGCGAAGCGTTGCTGCACGTGGCGATCTATGCCGGCGTTCCCGCCGCCAATCACGCCATCAAGATCGCCAAGCATGTTTTCGAACAGATGGACGCCGGCAAGGCGGCCTGAAAGGCATAGGATGTCCGATCTTCCCAACCGCATTCCCGAAACCGGCGCATTCTTCGCGCGAGACCGCGAATGGCATGCACCTGCCTTCACCCCAGGCTACAAGACCTCGGTCCTGCGTTCGCCGCAGCGCGCGCTGTTGTCGCTCGACGGAACGATTTCGGAAATCACAGGGCCGGTCTTCGGCCACTCCGTCCTCGGTGAGCTCGACAGCGATCTGATCCACAATTTCGCCAGGCCGGGCGAAAGTGCCATCGGCGAGCGCATTATCGTCCACGGCCGTGTGCTCGACGAACGCGCACGCCCGGTACCCGGTGCCCTTGTCGAGTTCTGGCAGGCCAATGCCGGCGGGCGCTATCGGCACAAGAAGGAAACCTATCTCGCCGCTATCGATCCGAACTTCGGCGGATGCGGGCGCTGCATCACCGATGAGCATGGTCAGTATGCGTTTCGCACGGTTCGCCCGGGAGCCTATCCCTGGCCCAACGGCGTCAACGACTGGCGCCCGGCCCACATCCACTTCTCGATCTTCGGCCATGGCTTTTCCCAGCGTCTGATCACGCAGATGTATTTCGAGGGTGATCCGATGATCTGGAAGTGTCCGATCGTCGGCACGATCCCCGACAGACGCGCCATCGAGCAATTGATTGCGCCGCTCGACTGGGGCAATACGATTCCGATGGATGCGCGCGCCTACAAGTTCGACATCGTTTTGCGCGGCCGCCGCTCGACGATGTTCGAAAACCGCATGGAGGGGAACTGATGGTTCAGGAACTCGGCTATCTCAAGGAAACGCCCTCGCAGACGGCAGGCCCCTATGTCCATATCGGGCTGACCCCGAACTTCTGTGACATCAAGGGCGTCTATGAAAATGACCTCGGAACGGTGATGGTCAACGACAAGACGCTTGGCGAGCGCATCACGGTGACAGGCCGCGTTTTTGACGGTGCCGGTGCCCTGGTGCGCGATGCAGTCATCGAAATCTGGCAGGCCGACGGCGCCGGCCTCTATAACAGCCCGTCGGAGATGCGGGGCACGGCAGATCCGAACTTTACCGGCTGGGGCCGTTGCCCGACACGCGCCGAAGACGGCGTTTTCACCTTTGACACCGTCAAGCCGGGCCGCGTTCCCTTCAAGGACGGCCGCAAGATGGCGCCACACATCACCTTCTGGATCGTCGCACGCGGCATCAACATCGGCCTGCATACGCGCATGTATTTTCCAGAAGAAGCCGAGGCCAACAAGGCAGACCCGCTGCTTCTGCGCATCGAGCACCGGGAACGCGTCGACACGCTGATCGCCCAGCGTGACGGATCGACCTATACTTTCGACATCCGGCTGCAGGGCGACCGGGAGACCGTGTTCCTCGATATCTGACCGCAGGGACTTGCGTTAAGGCCATTGCAGGCGCAGTTGTCGGTCGCAGCAAGAAAGACACCGATGACCATCTCAGCCTTTGATCACCCGTTTCTTTCCGGCCTGCTCGGCGACGAGGAGACGGCTTCGTATTTCTCCGCGGCGGCAGATATTCGCGCCATGCTCGGGTTCGAAGCAGCACTCGCCAGGGCCGAGGCCGTTCACGGTCTGATTTCGCATGAAGCGGCACGCCATATCGGCACGGTCTGCGCAACGTTTGAGCCGAATGTCCTCAATCTGAGAACGGCCACGGCCCGCGACGGGGTTGTCGTTGCCGATCTCGTCAAACAGCTGCGCGAGGCAGTCGGGGAGCCGTACTTTGATTGCGTTCACCTCGGCGCCACGAGCCAGGATGTCATCGATACCAGCCTGATGGTTCGCCTGAAGGCAATCGCGTTCCTGTTTTCAAATCGGCTCACGAAGCTTGCCAAGGTGTTCGACAGTCTCGACGCGCAGTTCGGGAAAAGCGCTTTGATGGGGCGGACCCGCATGCAGGCTGCGATCGCGATCACAGTCTCTGATCGTCTTCGCGCCTGGCGCGCACCGCTTGCCGGTTATCGGGACCGGCTGACCGAACAGGGCTTTCCCCTGCAGTTTGGCGGGGCAGCCGGTACTCTCGACAAGCTTCAGGATCTTGCCCCAGCCGTGCGCTCAGCCCTGGCCCAGGAGCTCGGTCTCTCAGACACGCCGCAATGGCAAAGCCAACGCGGGGTCGTCGCGGATTTCGCCAATCTGCTGTCGCTCATCGGTGGCAGCCTTGGCAAATTCGGGCAGGATGTCGCGCTTCTGGCGCAGGCGGGCGATGAGATCGAGCTATCCGGGGGTGGCGGTTCGTCAGCAATGGCGCACAAGCAAAACCCGGTCGCGGCCGAAACGCTCGTTGCTCTGGCGCGCTTCAATGCGACCCAACTCTCCGGCATGCATCAGTCGTTGGTGCACGAACAGGAGCGATCGGGCGCGGCGTGGACGCTGGAATGGCTAATTCTGCCGCAAATGGTCATGGCGACCGCCACTTCGCTTCGCCTGGCGCTTGAACTGGCCGGCAATATCAAGCGAATTGGGCACAAATCATAACCCTTGGGGTATGATTTTTGCCGTTTATTTCATTTTACATTACCGTTTTGAATGAGACACTATCGCCAAGGCTTTAGCTGTGAACTAAAGCGGCGTAGGAGTGCGCCATCGTCAATGGGAGGATTTATGAAACGGTTTGTTCTGGCCGCCGTTGCGGCAGTCGTCATGAGCACAGCGGCCTATGCCGATACCATCAAGGTCGGCGTCGTCGGGCCGTTCTCTGGTCCGTTCGCCCTGCAGGGCAAGAACTTCAAAGCCGGTATCGATGCCTACATGGCGATCAACGGCAACAAGGTCGGCGACAACACCGTTGAAGTGATCTATCGCGATCTGCCCGCGGCCGACCCGGCGCAGTCGAAGGCGCTTGCGCAGGAGCTGGTCGTCAAGGAAAAGGTCCAGTACCTCGCGGGATTCTATTTCACGCCTGACGCGATGGCCGTGACGCCGATCCTGAAGCAGGCGAATACGCCGCTCGTCATCATGAACGCGGCCACATCGGCAATTGTCACCAAGAGCCCGCTGGTGGTGCGCACCTCGTTTACCACGTGGCAGACCTCGACGCCGATCGCCAAGGTTGCCCATGACGCCGGCGTCAGCAAGGTCATCTCCGTTGTCAGCGACTACGGTCCGGGCGTCGACGCCGAGAATGCCTTCAAGGCGGCCTTCGAGAAGGAAGGCGGTCAGGTCGTCGAGGCGATCCGCATGCCGCTCTCGACCAACGATTTCAGCCCGATCATGCAGCGCATCAAGGATTCCGGCGCGCAGGGCGTTTTCGCCTTCCTGCCATCCGGTCCGACGACGCTCGGCTTCGTCAAGGCCTACAATGAAAACGGCCTCAAGGCTGCCGGTATCAAGTTCTTTGCGCCAGGTGACCTGACGCAGGAATCCGATCTTCCGGCACTTGGCGATGCTGCTCTCGGCATTCAGACAACCTTCCATTATGCCGTTTCGCATGATTCGCCGGAGAACAAGGCGTTTGTCGAGGCTGCAGCCAAGGCAATCGGCAGCAAGGCGGAACTGTCCTTCCCCGCCGTCGGTGCCTATGACGGCATGAAGGTCATCTACAAGATGATCGAGGCGACCGGCGGCAAGCAGGATGCAGCCAAGGCAGTCGAGGCAGTCAAGGGCCTGACCTGGGTCAGCCCGCGCGGTCCGGTCTCGATCGATCCGGAAAGCCGCCATATCACGCAGAACATCTACCTGCGCGAAGTCACCAAGGCCGATGATGGCACCTATTACAACAAGGAAGTCCAGACGTTCGAAAAGCAGGGCGACCCTGGCCTTGCGGCTGCGAAGTAACGACCTCTGACATCTGTAGCGGACCGGATTGCTTGCGGCGCCGAGCGCGCTCTCAGCACCGCAAGGCCGGCCCGCTCCAACAGCATCGGGATAGCCTCATGCAAACAGTCTTCAGCATAGCCGTCGATGCGCTTGCCTATGGCATGGTGCTGTTCGTCATCTCGATCGGTCTGTCGGTAACCATGGGATTGATGCGCGTCGTCAATCTCGCCCACGGCGCCTTCGCCATGATCGGCGGTTACATCGCGTCCTATGCCGCGCGCGATCTCGGGCTTGGCTACGGTGTTGCGGTGATTGCCGCTGTCGTTGGGACCGTCATCATCGCAATTCCTGTCGAACGCTTTCTCTACAGGCGGATTTATGGGGCGCCAGAGCTGACGCAGGTGCTGATGACGATCGGCATTACCTTCTGCATCATCGGCATTGCCAATTACGTGTTTGGTCCAACCCTGAAGACGATCCCGCTGCCATCGGGATTGCAGGGCTCGGCGGACCTTGGCTTCCGAACCATCCCTGTCCACCGCCTGTTTGCTATCCTGTGCGGTCTCGCAGTCGCGGGCGGACTTTGGTATGCGATCGAAAGGACCAGCTTTGGCGTGAAGCTGCGTGCCTCCGTCGACAATGCGGCGATGGCGGCAGCACTCGGGGTACGCACCGAGATCGTCTATGCGCTAAGCTTTGCCGTTGCCGTTGGCCTTGCCGCATTTGGCGGGGTTGTCGGCGCCGAACTGCTGCCGGTCGAACCCTACTACGCGCTGCGCTATATGGTGACCTTCCTCGTGGTCGTTTCGGTCGGCGGTGCGGGGTCCATCCCGGGCGCATTGATCGCCTGCCTCGTGCTCGGCGGCATCGATACGACAGGACGCTACCTGATGCCGGAATTCGGCGAATTCTTCTTCTACCTCGCGGTCATTGCGATCATCTGCATCTTCCCGCGCGGTCTGGCGGGAAGGACGAAATAGAATGGCTGCCGTCATGAACACCGAAGCAGGCGTTTCCGCCTCTGCCCGCCGCCACCGATCGCTTGGCCGTGATGCGGCAGGCGCTGTGGCGATCCTGGTCGTTGCCGTTATCGGCTACTTCCTGTTTCCTGACAATCTTGCGCTGCTTACCCGCATCGTCGCGGTCGCCCTGCTTGTTCTCTCGCTTGATCTTGTCACGGGCTATTGCGGCGTCGCGACGCTTGGACACGCGGCCCTCTTCGGTTCGGGCGCCTATGCTGCAGGTATTCTCTCGGCGCATTATGGCATCAATGATCCGCTGCTGATGACCCTCGCGGGCATCGCTGGCGGCGCTGTCGCGGGACTGATCAGCGGTGTCATTATCCTGCGTGGCCATGGCCTGCCGCAACTCGTCCTGTCGATCGCGCTCATCCATCTCTTCCACGAGTTCGCTAACAAGGCATCCAGCTGGACCGGCGGGAGCGACGGTCTGTCGGGGATCTCTGCCGACCCTATCCTCGGATATTTCGAGTTCGATCTCTACGGCCATACCGCCTACGTCTTTGCGATTGTCCTGCTGCTCATCGTCTTTGTGCTTCTGCGTCTCATCGTGCGCTCGCCCTTCGGCATGTTGTGCCGTGGCATAAAGGAGGATCCGTTGCGCATTAAGGCCATGGGCGCCTCCCCAAAGGCTGCCCTGATGAAAATGTATGTGATCTCGGGTGCGGTCGCCGGCGTCGGTGGGGCACTTAACGCCATCACCACACAGGTCGTTGGCCTCGACAGCCTCTCCTTCACCCTGTCGGCGGAGTCACTGGTCATGCTCGTTCTTGGTGGCACGGGCTCACTGTTCGGTGGGCTTTCCGGCACGGTGATCTTCATGCTCTTCGAGGACTATGTCTCAGCGGCAAATCCATTCCACTGGTTGACGATGGTGGGCGCGCTTTTGATCGCCGTCGTCCTGTTCGCGCCGAAGGGGCTCTACGGCTCCGCCGCAGCTTTCTTTAACCGCAGGAAGGAGGCGGGACAATGAACGCCGTCTTCGAAGTTGCCAACCTGAAGAAATCCTTCGGCGGCCTTGCCGTAACAAACGATGTCTCGCTGTCGATGGCGCCGGGCGATCGCGTGGCGCTGATCGGACCGAATGGTGCTGGCAAAACGACCTTCGTCAATCTTGTGACCGGCAACTTGCAGCCCGATTCCGGCGATGTCCGGCTTGCGGGCGAGACTGTCACCAAAGTTGGTGCCAATGGCCGTGTCAAGCGCGGCCTGGTGCGGTCCTTCCAGGTTACCCGGCTCTTCCTCGAGATGACGTCGGCCGAGCATGTCGCCCTTGCCATCCTCCAGCGTCAAGGACGCACGGGGCGCATGTTCGGGAATTTTCTTGCCATGCCCGATGTGATGGATGAAGTCAGCGAGCTGCTCAGTACGCTGGGGATCGCCCACCTCATGCATCGCAAGGTGAACGAGATTGCGTACGGCCAGCAGCGGCTCCTGGAAATCGCCGTTGCGATGGCCCTGCGGCCAAAGGTGCTCCTGCTTGACGAGCCGGCCGCCGGTGTTCCCCAGAGCGACACCGGTCGCATCGAGCAGGCGCTCGCCGACCTGCCCGCCGATCTCGCTGTGTTGATGATCGAGCACGACATGGATCTTGTTTTCCGTTTCGCCAAGCGCGTTGTCGTTCTCGCGGCTGGCACGATCATCTTCGATGGATCGCCCGCCGACGTTACCAAGGATGCCCGCGTTCGCGAGGCCTATCTCGGGAGCTATGCCAATGCCAGCCACGCCGCTTGAGGTCGAAAACCTGTCCGCCGGTTACGGGCCGACACGTGTTCTCGAAGGCATCTCATTCTCCGTTCCATCAGGCGCGCGCCTTGCCGTTCTAGGCCGCAACGGAATGGGCAAGACCACCCTGCTTGCGACGCTCGCCGGGCAGACCAAACGCTACGACGGCACGATCCGGATCGGTGGTGCCGACGTGACGGCAATGCCAAGTGCGTCACGCGCGCACAAGGGACTGGGCTATGTTCCGCAGGCGCGCTGCATCTTTCCGACGTTGACGGTAGAGGAGAACCTCTTCGTCGGCCTCAAGGGCCGGCCGAAGAGCGCGCTTGAGGAAGCCTATGGCATGTTCCCGCGCCTGAAGGAGCGACGCCGCAATCTTGGCAACCAGCTTTCGGGCGGCGAACAGCAGATGCTGTCGACGGCACGCACGATCCTTGGTCGTCCGTCGGTGCTTCTGCTTGACGAGCCGCTGGAGGGCCTGGCACCTGTCATCTGCGAGGAGCTCATGGCTGCGTTCGCCGAGCTCGCGAAGACCGGCGACATGACGATCCTGCTGGTTGAACAACGCATCCAGAGCGCGCTTGATTTTGCCGACCATGTGATCGTGCTGGAGCGCGGGCGCCTCGCCTGGGCCGGTACGCCAAAGGCGCTGTCGGACGATCACGCGGCTGTCGAGCGCTTGCTTGGCGTTGGCGGTCTGCATTAGGCGGAGCAACCAGGGGGCACGATCGTCGTCCTGCCCCGTGGCCAAACCGCACGCGGCGATCTCATACTATTGGCGGAGAAGCACTCAATTGTATTCCGGCAGTCGAGAAACCATCTAATAGACAGGCAATGCGGGCCATGCCGTCTCCCTTTTTGTCAGGCGTCATCGTCCGTTTACTGAAAACAAACCATAAGCAGTTGCGTTCTGGCGTGAAAACCGATTGCTTAGAAATATCTACCATTCTGCTTGCAGCTGGTAGAAACGGCACGAAGGATACGGGTCGCCGACAAAACTCAACGCTTCGCTTGTTCGTCAAAGTATGATTACCATGGCGTAGAGAGGTCGGCCCATTTTGAAGACGCGATGAGTAAAGATCTGTTTCAGGTAAAGTTTTGGGGCGTTCGCGGCAGCATCCCGGTCTCGGGCCCCGAATTCGATCGCTATGGCGGCAACACCTCGTGTATCGAAATCCGCTGCGGTGAACACCGGATGATCTTCGACGCCGGCTCAGGCGTGCGCGAAGCCGGGCTTGCCATGCTCAACGAGGATGTCAGGGATGTCGACCTGTTCTTCAGCCACTGCCATTACGACCACATCATCGGCCTGCCCTTCTTCAAGGCCATCTACTATCCGACGATCGACCTGACGATCTGGTCGGGCCATCTCGACGGCAAGATGAGCACACGCGAGATGATCGAGCAGTTCATCAGCCCGCCGTGGTTCCCGGTCAAGACCGACATCTGCCAGGCGACGATGAGTTTCCGCGACTTTCACGCTGGCCAGACGCTGGAGCCGCGGCCCGGCGTCAAGATCAAGACTTTCATGCTGAACCATCCGGGCGGTGCGATCGGCTACCGCATTGAATGGCAGGGGCGCTCCGTCGCCCTGATCTACGATATCGAGCATATCCCCGGCGTCTACGATCCGGTTGCGCTTGAAATGATGAAGGACGTCGATCTCGCCGTCTATGATTGCACCTACAACGAAGACGAGATGCAGCGCTTCAAGGGCTTCGGCCATTCCACCTGGCAGCATGGCGTCGAACTGGCCAAGATGGCGGGTACTAGGCAGTTTGCCTTGTTTCACCATGCTCCATCGCGAACCGACACGCAGCTCGAGCAGATGGAACAGGAGGCCAAGGCCGCATTTCCAGGAGCTTTCGCCGCAAGGGACAATCAGGTCCTCGAAATCTAGTCCAGCAGATCGCGCGCCGGCATCCAGGCGGCGCCCGGATGTTTGCCGGTCTCCTGGAAGAGGTGGGTCAGGAATTTCCACTCCGACGGGCCGTGCACCAGATGGTGGGTGAGAATGCCAACCGGCTCATCGTCCCTGGAAAAGCGTGCCTTCAACTCTGCAACCAATTCCGCGACCAGATCGGCATGCGGGCGGTTCCCACGCTGTCCGCGCTGGTTTACGACGTCGACATGCGTGTTCAACAGGCGGATCGGGCTGTGAGCCGTGGTCCTGCCGAATATCGACAGCGCATCAAAACCCTGTGCTCCAAGCAGCGGGATGAGCTCGGCGCTAATCCTGTTCCAGGGCGGCACGAGCATTGGAACGAGCCTGGGGCCGTAAAGGCCCTGAAGGGTGACAAGGCCATCGCGCAATTCGCCGAGCACGAGGTCGGCCGGCCGATGGCGGCCGAGCTCCTGTTTCTTTTCCTCCGGGCCGGCATGGTTTGCATGTGACCAGCCGTGAACGGCGACAAGGATATGGTTTTCGCGCAACAGGCGCGTTGCCAGTGCTTCGCCGGTCGAGGCTGGAATGACGGCGATGGTCAGCGGGACGGAAGCTTGACCTGTGATCGCGAGCAGGCTCTCGAGTGCGTCGGTCGGCTCGATCGCGTCGTCGTCGCGCAACCAGAGCCGTGCCCTTCGACCTGCCTGCTGCCAGCGGTCGAATTCCCTCCGGAGGGGCAGCCAGATCTGATCGTCGGTCATGCTTCTCGTCTCACGTAAGTCCGCAAAATGGTGTCGAGGGCGTTCGCCGCGACCTTGAGCGAACGTTCTTCCAGAACGAATTGGCGCGCATTTGCACCCGTTGTCGAGCGCCTGCCTGGATCGTCGAGCAAAGCCGCTATTGCCGCGGCAAAGCCAGGCAGATCGCCGTCGGCCGTCAGATAGCCAGTCGTGCCGTCGATGACCACCTCCGGAACGCCCGCCGTCCTCTGGGCGACCACCGGTAACCCGGCTGCCTGCGCCTCCAGGTAGGCAAGCCCATAGGCTTCCCCACAACCCGGCCACACATAGATGCCGGAGCGGCTGAGTTCAGCAGCGATTTGTCCGACATTCAGCTCTCCGAGCCATTCAATACGGCCCGGTTCGAAGGCGCCAAACAGTTGCTCCACGTCGGCCCGCATCGCCCCATCACCGGCGATCGCCAGTGTCCAGGCACGATCGCCAAGCAGCCTCAGCGCCTTGGCCAGCATCGTGTAGCTCTTGATCTTGTCGCCGCTGCGCATCATCGCGACGGCGATCAGCCGTTGTGGCTTTGCCTGATGCAGGGCGGTCTCGAAAAGCGCAGTGTCGATGAAGGGCTTGAGTACGGCGAACGAGCCGGTCGGCAGGACTTCTGCCAGCCCCGCCCTGTCGCGTTCCGTGAGAGCGATGTTGACGGCGGCGCTACGGGCTCCGTCCACAACCAGTTTCTGCAGCGGTGCCCAATCGGTGGCGTCCCGCTTGGCCGAATAGGATGCCTCGGCCGTGACGTAGGGAATGGCGAACTCCCGGCAGAGCGTCGGTCCGAAGAAATCGGGTGACTTGTAGTAGGGATGGTAACAGAACCAGAGATCCGGGCGCAGCCCGCCTGACCAGTCGTTGCGGAGACGTTGCAGTTCCGCCTGTCCCGCCGGCCATAGCCCGGCGGCATCCTCGGCGGTCGCAGCAAAACTGCGAAACTCCGAGACGACCTCGACGGAATGTCCGGCCAGCTCCAGAGCCCTCATGATGAGCCGCGCCATCAGACGGTCACCTGAGGGAACGGGATGGTTCGGGGACTTCAACGGTGCATAGAATGCAACCCGCATCAAAGCGCCTCCGTGGACACACACTGTTTACAATCGATGTCTGGGCTTGCCACGAGAAATTCCGCTATTGTCGGCTTCCTTAGGTTTTGCTGATAGCATGTGAAAGGCGATCACAATCAGAGACGGCGGCAATTCCACCTCAATTCCGTCCTCTCTATTGTATTTGTCATTTGGTATTCAAGAACGGGAATGAATGGCGACGGTCGCTGCCACCAGTATTTTTTCAGAGCGGACGATCAGGAGAGCTCGGCTTGGTTCCGGCCTCGTCATGTTTCTTTTTGTCCTGCTGCATCTGTCCAACCATGCGCTGGGTCTGATCTCCGTCCCGGTAGCCGACGATGGGCGGAGGCTTTTCCTGGCGATCTGGCGCAATCCTGTCGGAACCGTCGTCCTCTACGGCGCCGTCCTCGTTCACATCACGCTGGTGCTGAGGGCCGTTTACAGGCGCCGCAGCCTTGTCATGCCGGCGGGCGAGATGACCCAGATCGTGCTCGGGATCGCGATCCCGCTGCTGTTGATCGACCATGTCATCGGCACGCGGATCGCCCATACGCTGTTTCACTACCGGGACGACTACGAGACGATCGTTCGGTTGCTATGGATTACCTCTCCTGGCAACGGATGGCGCCAGATCATCGCACTGCTTGCCGTCTGGATCCATGGCTGTATCGGCCTGCATTTCTGGCTTCGCTACCGGCCTTGGTACGACACCATCGCCGCCATGCTTCTCGCGGTCGCGATCCTCTTGCCGGTGCTTGGCATACTCGGCTTCATTGAAATGGGAAGGACGATCGCGGAGCCGGCATACGAGGGCATGGTCAACACCGACCGCTATCTCGAGAATCTCAACACGCGCTACTACTCGAACCCTGAGGCTCAACGCCAGCTTACCATGATCCGCGCCGGCCTCTACGGCTCGTTTTCGGGCGCGCTTTTGATCGTCGTCGGCGCGCGGACATGGCGACGGTGGAGGGAGCGGGTCAATCAGATCACAGTGCGCTATCCGGGTGGCGAGGCAATCAGCGTGCCGCGCGGCTTTACGGTTCTGGAGGCAAGCCGGCTCGGTGGTTTGCCGCACTATTCCGTCTGCGGCGGCAAGGGGCAATGCTCGACCTGCCGCGTCCAGATCCTTGGCCGATACGAGGATCTGCCGCCGCCCGACAAGCTCGAGCAAACGACGCTGAAGAGGATCAAGGCAGCACCCGATGTGCGGCTTGCCTGCCAGCTGCGGCCAAATCATGATGTAACCGTCGCACCACTGCTCGTCGCGGCACCAGAGGCGACATTGCCGCCAAACGCACAGGAAACCAGCCCGGGACGCGAGCGTGAGATTACGGTTCTCTTCTGCGACATTCGCCACTTCACGTCACTGACGGAAATGCGCCTGCCCTTCGATATCGTATTTTTGCTCAACCGCTATTTCGCCCTGGTTGGAAACGCCGTTGAAAAGGCAGGCGGCCGTGTCGACAAGTTCATCGGTGACGGTGCCATGGCGCTCTTCGGCATCGGCAGCGCGCCTGAAGAGGCATGTCGCCAGGCGCTTGCCGCGGCAGCGGCCATCGTTCGCGACATCGAAAAGCTCGGCGTCGAGCTTTCGGACGAACTATCCATGCCGCTTCACATCGCCATCGGAATTCACACGGGGCCCGCCGTCGTCGGAACGCTTGGCTATGGCCGGGTGCGCAGCCTCACGGCGATCGGCGACACCGTCAACGTTGCAAGCAGGCTGGAGACCGCAGCCAAGGAATTCGATGCGGCCATCGTCATATCCGACGCGGTCGCAAGCCTTTCCGGGGCCGACACGGCGGGTGTGGAAAGCCGTGAAATCAGCGTGCGCGGTCGCGCACTGCCCTTGAAAGTCTATGTGATTCCGAGCGACAAGGCCGCTGAACTGATCGAAGGAAAAGACGCATGACGAGCCGCGGCTGGCTCAACACCAGATTCTGGCAGAAACGGCTGCGAAAGGCGCGCAACGCTGTCGCAAAAAGGTTCTTCAATACTCGCACCGGCAGGCGGTTGCTGATCGAGAGCATCGGGCCGCGCGTCGTGTCGATGACGGTCGATGCTGGCGATCATCTGATGACCTTCTCGCCGTCCGACTACATTGGGCGCAAGGTCTTTCGAAAGGGGCACTTCGAGCGCGAGCATGTGGACCGCCTGATTGCGGTGCTGCGAGAGCGCGGGCTCATGCACGGGCGCTATCTTCTGGAGATTGGCGGCAATATCGGGACGCAGACCGTCTATTTCGCACTGAGCGGCGCCTATGATCACATCGTCAGCATCGAGCCCGATCCGCGCAATTTCCCACTGCTGCGGACCAATATCCGCCAGAACAGGCTCGATCAAATGGTGACGCTGGTCAACTGTGCCGCCGGGGCGACGGCTGGCGAGATCGACTTCTTCATGAATGCCGACAATCACGGCAAGAGCAGCGCGTACCGAAAAAGTGCCAGCGACCAGAAAACGAGCGTCCCGGTCAGACCGGTGACCGAGATCCTCGATGAGTTTTCCATCGATCCCCTCGATATCGGTCTCGTCTGGATGGATATTGAGGGCTATGAGCCTGTCGCCTGCGCCTCGATGGCGCCGCTCCTGTCGCGCCGCGTGCCGCTCTATATGGAATTCACGCCGCTCTTTTACGGAGCGGAACAGACCCGCGAATTCATCAGGACGCTCGCCGGTTACTACGAGGATTGCCTGGTCTTCTTCGAGGAGGAAGAACAGGAGATGAAGGTCGTCAACCTGCCTGGCAGCATTGAACAGTACGACGTCTTGTTTCTTCCCTGATTATTTCCGCCGATAGAGATAGTAACGGCCTTCCTTGACTCCTGCCGGTAGCTCGAGCGTTTCCAGTTCCGGGCGATCCAGCGGCAGACCGCTGACCGCGATGCCATTCTTGGCAAGCACGCCTGCCATGAGTTGCGGCAGCCAGGTCAATGTGACGGCATCGATATCGTCATGCCCGGTGCCGATATCTGCATGGGCGAGTGCCGCTCCGATACCCAGAAAGGCCTGGCCTGATTCGCGGATATCGCCGGTCACCATATTCTCCGCCGGGGGTGTCGAAGACGAATAGGAGCGAACGTCGCGGTCGAAGGCAATGATGCGACGATCAGGAAAATGCTCGCGCAGGTGATCATAGGTGCGGCCATTGCCAAGGCCGAATTCCAGAACCGGCCCCTCGGTGCCGTTCACCAGCTCGACGATCGCATTCAATATGTCGCGTTGAGCCGTCAATCGGCGGATGAAGCTGTCCAGGCGGCTCATCTATGTTCTTGTCCATTCAATCGTTTTTCGAAAGCGGTGCTAGCACATGAAACTGTATGAAGTCGATTGCCGTAGATGGGAAAATGGCGTTGCAGTTACAGCATGGGTCTGTGCTAGGCTTCTCAGATGAACGACATCTCGAATGAAAGATTCTTTGCCGACGTACCCGTTTTCACCGATTTCGAGCGGGTAACCGATACGAGCAACTATCACCCGCTTCCCGACGGCTGGTTCCTGGCCCTTGCCGACATCGTCGGTTCGACGCAGGCGATCGCCGCCGGCCGCTATAAGGACGTCAACATGGCGGGCGTCAGCGTCATTTCAGCCGTCCTGAATGCGGTTGACAAGGGCGACTACCCGTTCGTGTTTGGCGGCGATGGTGCCGTGGTTGCGCTGCCGGGGAACCTCGAGAATGCGGCGCGAAGTGCACTGGCGGCTACGCAGCGATGGGTAGAGGAGGAAATGGGCCTGACGCTGCGCATTGCGGTCGTCCCGCTTGCCGATATTCGCAAGGAGGGCCTGGACGTTCGCGTCGCCCGGCACGCCGCCAGTCCCTTCGTAACCTATGCCATGTTTGCCGGCGGCGGAGCCAGCTGGGCCGAGCGCCAGATGAAGGCCGGACGCTATGGCGTCGAGCCTGCACCGCCAGGGACGCGGCCGGATCTGACCGGTCTCTCCTGTCGGTGGAGCCCGATTGCGGCGCATAACGGCGAGATCGTCTCCATTATCGCCGTACCGGCCGAGGGCGGGCGCCCCAGCCCGGAGTTTCGCAAGCTCGTGATGGACGTCGTGGCTATCTCTTCAGAACAGGGCCGTGGCGGCCACCCGATCCCTGCCGATGGCCCTGAATTTGCCTTTTCACTGCAGGGCGTTGATCGTGAGGCACGGGCAACCGCACTGCCGGGAAAGAGACTGCTGCGGAAGGTGATCATCCTGTTGCAGATCGCGCTTGTCGTCGCGCTCCACAGACTGGGCATCAAGCTTGGCCGTTTCGACGCCCGGCGCTACACCCAAGACGTCTCCGGAAATTCAGATTTCCGCAAGTTCGACGATGGGCTGAAGATGACGATCGACGTCGATGCCGGCCATCTTGGCCGTATCCAGGCGCTCCTCGAAGAGGCGAAAGCAAAGGGCATTGCCCGTTACGGCCTGCACCGGCAGTCCTCGGCGCTGATGACCTGTTTTGTCCCGACACCGGTGTCACGCGACCACGTGCACTTTGTCGACGGTGCCAGCGGCGGATACGCCGTCGCTGCCAGCCAGATCACGGGCAAGACACTGTCAGCAGTCGATATCACGCCTTGACGATGTGGTCGGCGAACAGCCCGAGGCGCGTGAAGACATTGCGGGTGTCTATGATCAGCGGCGCACGATCTGCGATCACCGCATAGTCGAGCTTGTCATGGTCGGTTGCGACAAGAACTGCATCGTAGGCTTCCAGGGCCCCGGGCGTGAGATCGACCGATTTCCGGCCTTTCAAATGCTGGTATTCGCGCGTCGAGGGGATCTCACCGACATGGGGATCGTGATAGTCGGCCTTGCCGCCGCGCTCTTCGATGATCTCCATCAGGCGCAATGAAGGGCTCTCGCGAATGTCGGCGACGTTCTTCTTGTAGGCGAGGCCAAGGATCAGGACCCGCGAGCGGCTGAGCGCCTTGCCGGCCTTGATGTCGAGTGTTTCGGCAAGTTTGCCGACGACATAACGCGGCATTGCCGAATTGATCTCGCCAGCGAGCTCGATAAAGCGCGTCGGCAACTCGTATTCGCGGGATTTCCAGGTGAGGTAGAAGGGATCGATCGGAATGCAGTGGCCGCCAAGGCCCGGGCCCGGGTAGAAGGGCATGTAGCCGAACGGTTTTGTCTTGGCCGCGTCGATCACTTCCCAGACATCGATTCCCATGGCGGCGTAGACGGTCTTCAGCTCGTTGACGAGCGCGATGTTGACCGACCGAAAGATGTTTTCGGTCAGCTTGACGGCTTCTGCAGTGGCGTTGGAGGACACGGGAACGACGGTTTTGACCGCAGCGCCGTAGAAGCTCTTCATCAGCGCCAGGGCCTCTGCGCCATCGCCAGCGACAACCTTCGGAATTGTCGCCGTATGATAGTGCTGGTTGCCCGGATCCTCACGCTCGGGCGAGAAACCGATGAAAAAGTCGCGGCCGGATTTCAGGCCGGTTTTCTCCAGGATGACCTTGACGACATCATCCGTGGTGCCCGGATAGGTCGTCGATTCCAGCACCACAAGCTGGCCGGCACGCAGATGGGCAGCAATCGACCGCGAGGTTGCCTCCACAAAGGAAAGGTCAGGATCGCGATGCCTGGTGAGCGGCGTCGGAACACAGATGACAATGACGTCGCAGGCCGCAAGCCCGGCAAAATCCGTCGTGGCCGAAAAGCGCTGGCCGTCAATTTCGGCTGCGAGGTCGTCGCTTGCGACCGCATCGATATAGGAACGCCGCGCATCCAGGGAGACGATCTTGTTCGGATCGATGTCAAAGCCAATGACAGCAAAGCCGCTGCGGGCAATGGCGATTGCCAGCGGCAAGCCGACATAGCCGAGGCCTATGACACCGGCTCGGGCATTGCGGGTTTCGATCTTGTTTGAAAGGACGTCGTAGGTGGAGGAACTCGCCAAGGCAGGTCTCATCATAGTGCTGAAGGTACCTTGATCTAATGTAAGAGCGCACCAATTGAAACCCGCCGCCAGGGCAATGCCCGCTGACGCGACCGCGAAACTCGCGCTGCGGCTGTGCCTCGATCCTCCGGCAGTTCCGACCAGTGTGACCAAAAAGGCGCGGATGCCCCAAGAGATTTCATTGCAGGGTCAGAAAATGCTCAGATACCATTGTTTGGGATTGGCCCTGTGCCTATCTACATCGAATAACGAACCACGAGAAAGGACTGCCTATCCTACCCACTTTATCAAGGGTTTGACAGGTGCCGCTGCCGGGTTCCCGGCAGATCGTTGACACAATATTACCGCTCGTCCATCCTCCTTCCCGCCCTGCGCACGGCGTTGCTGCAGGCAGGGTTGCCGACGCTTTTCAGGAATGGACGTGCTTTATGAGGATACTACCAAGAATGGGCACGATCGAATCCAGCGTCTCCTCTATTTTGTTGGATCGGGTCGCTGAATGGCTGACGAATTCGTCGCTGGCCGGAGATGACCTCGAAAGCATCGTTCGCGGATTCTGCGAGCGTATTGCTGCGGCAGGGCTGCCGATCGCGCGCGTGCATCTGACCTTTTCGATGCTGCACCCGCTTTACGACGCATTGAGCTTTACATGGCGACGCGCAAGCGGTGTCACGATCGAGGGTTATCGCCATGCCGCCGGGCAGAAGCCGGACCGCTTCTTGCAGAGCCCCTACTACTATCTCCTGGACAATAACCTGCAGCACATCCGTCGCCGTATACCGGCCGATGGCCCCGCCGAATTCCCGGTCTTCCTCGATCTGCGCGATGAGCGCATCACCGACTATCTGGCTTTCGTCCAGCCATTCGGCGATGGCTCGGTTCAGGGCATGATGGGCTCATGGTCGACGGATAGCCACGCCGGCTTCTCCGACGACATGATCGATGCCCTGTTGCGCATGCAGAACCATCTTGCCGTTGCCGCGAAGATGGCGGTTCTCGGCAAGCTCGCCAACAATATGCTCACCACCTATCTCGGCGGCGATGCGGGAAAGCGGGTGTTGAATGGCCAGATCCGCCGTGGCGACGGCGAGACGATCCGTGCCGCTCTCGTCATGGGCGATATGCGTCAGTCGACCGTGTATGCCGAAAAGGAGGGGCGGCAGGCCTACATCGATACGCTGAACCAGTTCTTCGACGCCATCGCTGCGCCATTCAACCGCAATGGCGGTGAGATCTTGAGCTTCCTCGGTGACGGCTTCCTGGCCGTCTATCCCTGTGGCCGGCACAAGGATCCATCCAAGATTGCCTGTCAGGCAGCCCTTTCCGCGGTCCACCAGGCGCAAGCCCGTGTCGCGGAATTGAACCGGGAGCGACTGGATGCCGGCCTGACCAAGGTTTCCTACGGGATCGGCCTGCACGTCGGCAACGTCATGTTCGGCAATGTCGGCCTCAAGGATCGCCTGACTTTTTCGGCGTTCGGCTCGGCCGTCAACGAGGTCCAGCGCCTGCAATCGCTGACAAAGAAATATTCGAGCGAGGTCATCGCAAGCCAGGCCTTTGCCGGCTACTGCGGCGGTGAGTGGCGCACTCTCGGCGAGGAAAAGCTCCGCGGCATCCGCCAAAAAGTCACGGTCTTGCAGCCGCATGTGCCAGCACCCGTCCTGCATGTCGAAGAGAATTTCCGCGAGGTCGCACCGGCCGGACTTTCCGAGGCGGAACAGGTCATTCTGCTTCATCGCGATGCTAGAAAGCAGGCCAAAAGACCGACGGTGGAGGAATTCGTCCAGTAGAGATACCAGGGCGCAGATTCAGCCGAGATTTAATCTTCCCCAGCCTGTAAAATGCCAGGGTTTTCACGTGTCCGTCATCAACTGGACACCCCGATTGCGGTACGGTAGTGTGCCTTAACGGGAACATGGAAAAACTGGGGAATTTCATTGGTATGGCGTCCGCCTCGGATCTGTTGCGCATCGAGAACCTCGACGTTTCTTTCTCGGTTTTCGGCGATCGCCTGCGCGTCGTAAAAAACGCGAATATCCGTATTTTGCCGGGCAAGGTCACTGCGCTCGTCGGAGAATCCGGCTCAGGCAAATCGGTCATCAGCCAGAGTATCATGGGCATCCTGCCAAATCCCGCAACGGCCGAGGGGCAGATCCTCTTTACCGACCCGCTGGATGGCAAGACGACAGACATTCTGCGCTATTCCCGCGACAGCGAGGAGATGCGTGACCTGCGTGGCCGCCGCATGGCGACGATCTTTCAGGAGCCGATGACCTCGCTGTCGCCGCTCCACACCGTCGGCAACCAGATCAGCGAAGCGCTCCTCATCCACACGGAGGCCGACAAGAAGGAAGCACGCGAAAAGACCGAGGAGATGCTGGGTCTCGTCGGCTTTGCCAATCCGAAGCGCACCTTCGACATGTACCCCTTCGAGCTCTCGGGCGGCATGCGCCAGCGCGCAATGATCGCAATGGCGCTGATCTGCAATCCGGCGCTCCTGATCGCCGACGAGCCGACGACGGCGCTCGACGTGACCATACAGGCACAGATCCTGGAGCTGCTGCGCGACCTGCAGCACAAGCTCGGAATGGCGATGCTGCTGATCACGCATGATCTCGGCGTCGTTGCCAACATGGCCGACGAGGTGGTGGTGATCTATCATGGCGAGATCATGGAGGCGGGACCGGTCGAGTCGATCTTCCGCAATCCGCAGCATCCTTACCTCAAGGGTCTGATGGCTGCCGTGCCGCATTTCGACATGAAGCCCGGCGAACGTCTCAAGGCGCTGCGCGACGTGCCTGTCAACCTGGAGTCCCTGATCGGCAAGAAGAAGGTGAAGGCCGAAGGGCCGGAGATCCTGCTTTCCGTCAATAACCTCTCCAAGACCTTCAAGACCCGCAATCGCGGCCTTTTTGGAACGCGCGAAGCCGCCCTCGTTCATGCTGTCGACGATGTCAGCTTTGACATCCGCCGAGGGGAATGCCTGGGGCTCGTCGGCGAATCCGGCTGCGGCAAGACGACGGTCAGCAAGATCCTGATGCGGGCCGTGAGGCCGGACGGTGGCTCGGTGGTCTTCAATGACGGCAAGGACGTGATCGATGTCCTGTCTGTTTCCGGCGACGATCTGCAGGAATTGCGCACCAAGATACAGATGGTGTTCCAGGATCCGGTCTCGTCCCTGTCGCCGCGCATGACCGTGCGCAATATCCTCAGCGAGCCGCTGGAGATCCATGACCGCGGGGATAGCGCCGAGCGAAAGCAGAGGGTAGAGGCCCTGATGGGTGCGATCGGCCTCGACCGGCGCTATCTGAACCGTTACCCGCACAGTTTTTCCGGCGGGCAGCGCCAGCGCATCGGCATTGCGCGCGCGCTGGCACTCGGGCCAAAGCTCATCATTCTCGACGAGCCAGTGTCGGCCCTCGACGTTTCCGTCCAGGCACAGATCCTGAACCTTTTGAAAGACCTGCAGAAGGATCTCGGGCTGACATATCTCTTCATTTCGCACAATCTGGCGGTCGTCGACTACATGGCCGACCGCATCGCGGTGATGTGCAAGGGGCGCATCGTCGAGATTGCCCCGCGCGAGATCATTCTGCGCGATCCGGTGCATCCCTATACGAAGTCGCTCCTGGCGGCGGTCCCCTTCCCCGACCTCAACCGTCCGCTCGATTTCGAGGCGCTGCGAAGAAATGGCGCCGCAGACAAGCAGAACTGGGGCATTACCTTTACGGCGGAGCATGATGATGCGTCCGAGCTCGCCTACGCTGATCTCGGCAACGGCCATCTTGTGCGTGCCCGCAAGGGTGCAGACGCAAAGGAGCTTCGCTCATGGTAACGCGGCGTACGTTTCTCGGTGGTCTTATCGGTTCGGCAGTGCTGCCCTCGGCTGTCAAGGCGGCGGCGGATCGCGATATCGAACCCGAGTTCCTCAGGGATTGGCTGCGCGCAGGGCGCATTCCTCCCATGGTGGATCGCCTGCCGACGCATCCGCGGATCGTCAAGATGAAGGATACGGGGCGCCATCCGGGCGTCTATGGCGGCACGGTGCGCACGATCATCGGCAGCCAGAAGGATATCCGCTACATGACCGTCTATGGCTATTCGCGCCTGGTCGGTTACGACAAGCATCTGATGTTCCAGCCGGATATTCTCCTGGGTTTCGAATCCAAGGATGACACGGTCTTCACCTTCTATCTGCGCGAAGGTCACCGCTGGTCCGACGGCGCACCCTTTACGGTGGACGATTTCCGCTACTGGTGGGAGGACGTGATCCTCAACAAGGACCTGACACCTGGTGGTGGCGCGCTCGAGTTGCGACCCCATGGCACATTGCCGAAATTCGAAGTGCTCGACGCTTTGACAGTTCGCTACACCTGGGAGCGACCCAATCCGATGTTCCTGCCGGCGCTTGCCGGTCCGCTGCCGCTCGTGATCTTCGGGCCGGGGCACTATCTCAAGCAGTTTCACAAGAAATACCAGGACGATTTCCGTATTTCGGCGCTGATGAAGGAAAACCGCGTCAAGAAGTGGGCGGATCTGCACATCAAGATGTCGCGTTCCTCGCGTCCTGAAAATCCGGAACTGCCGACGCTTGATCCCTGGCGCAACACGACGCCTCTGCCGGCCGACCAATTCGTGTTCGTGCGAAACCCGTTTTTCCATCGCATCGACGAGAACGGGGTACAACTTCCCTACATCGACAAGTTCGTCCTCAACGTCAGTTCATCCTCGATCATCGCCGCCAAGGCGGGCGCCGGTGAATCCGACCTGCAGGCCACTGGCGTCGACTTCAACGATTACACATTCCTCAAGGATGCCGAAAAGCGGTTCCCCGTGAAGGTCAACCTGTGGAAGCAGGTGCGCGGATCGCGCGTGGCGCTCCTGCCGAACCTCAACTGCGCCGACGAGGTCTGGCGCAAGCTGTTCCGGGATACGCGCTTCCGCCGGGCGCTGTCGATGTCGATCGATCGGCATGAGATCAACATGGTTGCCTTCTATGGTCTCGGCAAGGCAAGCGCTGATACCGTTTTGCCCGATAGCCCCCTCTTCAGACCCGAATATGCGGAAGCCTTCATTGCTCATGATCCCGATCAGGCAAACAAGCTCCTGGACGAGCTCGGGCTGGCGAACCGTGGCGCCGATGGCATTCGGCTGTTGCCGGATGGTCGCCGTGCCGAAATCACCGTGGAGACCGCTGGCGAAAGCAACCTCGACACCGACGTTTTGGAACTGGTGCGTGATCATTGGTTTGAGGTCGGTCTTGCTCTTTATACCCGCACCTCACAACGCGACGTTTTCCGCAGCCGCGCCATGAGCGGCACGATCATGATGTCGATCTGGTACGGCATCGAGAATGGGGTTGCGACCGCGGACATGCCTCCGGGGCAGCTTGCGCCAACCGTCGACGATCAACTGCAATGGCCGCTTTGGGGGATGTATCACCTGTCGGCCGGGCAGGAAGGCAGCGCCCCGGACCTCGAGGAAGTACAGCAGCTCGTCGCGCTTCTCAAACAGTGGGGTGATACTACGAGATTCGAGGAGCGAGAGGTGATCTGGCATCAGATGCTGGCGCTCTATACACAGCAGGTCTTCTCGATCGGCCTCATCAACAGCACGCTGCAGCCGATCGTCCGATCCGCCAAATTGCAGAACGTGCCGGATGAGGGCCTCTATGGTTTTGACCCGACATCCTATCTCGGCCTCTACATGCCGGATGCCTTCTGGTTCAAGGAGGCTTGAGGGATGCTGAAATACATCCTCTGGCGCATTGCTGCGATGGTGCCGACACTGTTCATCATCTCGGCGCTGGTCTTCACCATCATCGAACTTCCGCCGGGCGACTTTTTCGAAAGCCAGATCGCCGAACTGCGGGCGCAGGGCGAGAGTGCCAACCTGCAGGAAATCGAAGAACTCAGGATACAATACGGTTTCGACAGGCCCGAGATCGTCCGCTACTTCTTCTGGGTCGGCGGCATGCTGCACGGGGACTTCGGCTATTCGTTCGAATACCAGCTGCCGGTCTCGGAAGTCGTCGGTGATCGCCTCTGGCTGACGATGCTCGTTTCCTTTACCACGATCCTGCTGACGTGGTTGATCGCCTTTCCCATCGGGATCTATTCGGCGACCCATCAGTATAGTTGGGGCGACTACGGGCTGACCTTTCTCGGTCTGCTCGGCATCGCCATCCCGAACTTCATGCTGGCCCTGATCCTGATGTACTTCGCCAACATCTGGTTCGGCGTCTCGATCGGGCACTTGATGGACCAAAGGTTCCTGAACGAACCGATGAGCTGGGAAAAGGCGCGGTCCATTCTCTCGCATCTGTGGATCCCGGTCATTATCGTCGGCACTGCGGGGACGGCCGGCATGATCCGGCGGCTTCGCGCCAATCTGCTCGACGAGATGCAGAAGCAATACGTCGTCACCGCCCGTGCCAAGGGGCTTCACCCGCTTCGCGCGCTCGTGAAGTATCCGCTGCGCATGGCTCTCAACTTCTTCGTCGCCGATATCGGATCGATCCTGCCTTCGATCATCTCAGGGGCGGAAATCGTCGCCATCGTGCTGTCGCTCGAGACGACAGGCCCCATGCTCATCAAGGCCCTGCAGAGCCAGGACATGTATCTTGCGGGTTCGTTCCTGATGTTCCTCGCCTTCCTCAACGTCATCGGGGTGCTCGTCTCCGATATCGCACTTGGCTTTCTCGATCCGCGTATCCGCCTGCAAGGCAGGAGCACCAAATAGATGTCGCCCTTGCCACCGCCCGGCGCGCCGATGCCGCATTATGTTTCGACCGCACCCTTCGATCCCATGGCGACCGAGGGGATGACGGCTGCGCAATCGCGCATCCACCTTGCCTCGCAGAAGCAGTTGATGTGGTGGAAGTTCAAGCAGCACCGGCTGGCACTTGCCTCCGGCATTTTTCTGCTTGCGCTCTACTCCATGATTATCGTCGTCGAGTTCATTGCGCCCTATGGGCTGCATACCAAGAATGTGGACTTCATCCATTCCCCGCCCCAGCGCGTGCACTTCTTCCACGATGGCAAATTCGTCGGCCCCTTCGTTTACGGGCGCTCCATGTCGCTCGATCTCGACACCCTCCATCGGCTTTACTCCGACAAGCCGGATGAGGTGCAGCCGATCCGCTTCTTCTGCCGCGGCGATTCCTACAAGTTCTGGGGGCTGGTCAAATCGGATCTTCACCTGGTTTGTCCGGCAGTCGGCGGGCAGATGTTCCTGCTTGGCACTGACCGCCTCGGCCGTGATGTGCTGTCGCGCATTCTCTATGGCGCCCGCATTTCGCTCACAATCGGCCTGATCGGTATCGCCATCAGCTTCTGCCTCGGGATCGTCATCGGCGGATTGGCAGGCTATTGGGGCGGCGTCTTCGATCTGATCGTCCAGCGCGTCATCGAAGTTCTTCAGTCGCTGCCAAGCCTTCCGCTCTGGATGGCGCTGGCTGCGATCATGCCTGTCACGTGGAGCCCCATCGTCATCTATTTCGGGATCACGGTCATCCTCGGCATCATCGACTGGACCGGTCTTGCGCGCGCCGTGCGCTCAAAGCTCTTGGCCCTGCGTGAAGAAGATTATGTCCAGGCTGCCCAGCTGATGGGGGCCAGCACGCCGCGCATCATCGGCCGGCATCTTGTTCCGGGCTTCATGTCCCACCTGATCGCCTCTGCCACGATCTCGATTCCCGGCATGATCCTCGGCGAGACGGCGCTCAGCTTCCTTGGCCTCGGTCTGCGCCCGCCGATCACCAGCTGGGGCATTCTACTGACAGAAGCAAAGAGCGTAAGCGTCATCGCCTTCTATCCATGGTTGCTTTTTCCGATTATACCTGTCGTTCTGGTGATTTTGGCGTTCAACTTTCTGGGAGACGGCTTGCGCGATGCGGCAGATCCCTACAAATAGCGGCCAGCCCGGCGGAGCACTGCTCTGTCTTTTGACGGCCAGCAAAAAACCGGCGGTGCTTGTATGATCCACAGCGCAGAAGGATTGCCCATGGCACGGCGCCTGGAAGATGCCCGTATCCTCATGTACAGCCACGACACGTTCGGGCTCGGCCACTTGCGCCGCTGCCGCGCGATCGCGCATGCTCTGGTCGAGGACTATCGCGGGCTTAATATTCTGATCATCTCCGGAGCCACGATTGCCGGCGCGTTCGACTACCGGGCGCGCGTCGACTTCGTGAAGATCCCGAGTGTCATCAAGCTTCGCAACGGCGAATATACGTCGATGGCAAGCCATATCGATCTGCATGAAACGCTGAAGATGCGTGAGTCGAGTATTCGACACACCGCCGAAACCTTCCAGCCCGACATTTTCATCGTCGACAAGGAACCGATGGGGCTTAAGGGCGAAGTCGAGGAGACACTGGCCTATCTGAAGGCGCAGGGCACCGTTCTGGTGCTTGGCCTGCGCGAGATCATGGATGCCCCCCACCTGCTTGATGCCGAATGGAAGCGGAACGGCATCATGCAGAAGATCGACCAGTATTACGATTCCATCTGGGTCTATGGGCCGCCTGATTTCTATGATCCGCTGATCGGCCTGGACGTGCCGGCAAGTGTGCGCAGAAAGATGGATTTCGTCGGATTTCTGCAGCGCAGTGTCTCCACGAGCAAGACCTCGATCAATGCGCGCTCGGACAACTACATTCTGGTCACGACCGGCGGTGGCGGCGATGGGTCCGATCTCGTTCACGATGTCATGAACGCCTATGAGCAAGACCCTTCCCTGCAGCAAAAGGCGCTTGTCGTGCTCGGCCCCTATATGCCGGCTGCCGAGCGCTCCAAGCTGGTGGCAAAAGGGTCCCGCATTCCCTACATAGAGGTGATCGAGTTCGACAATAATATGGAAGAGCTGATCGTGGGGGCCACCGGCGTTGTGGCCATGGGTGGCTATAACACCTATTGCGAAATCCTTTCATTCGACAAGCCTGCACTCATTGTTCCCCGGGTGAAGCCACGCGAAGAGCAGCTGCTGCGCGCCAGGCGAGCGAGTGAGCTTGGCCTGATTGACATGCTGCTGCCAGACCAGTCGGCAGATCCCAAGGTGATGTCCGAGGCCCTGAAACGACTTCCCGAACGCGCACCGCCGTCGAAGAGCGGCTGTACCTTGCAGTTGCAGGGCCTCGATCACATTTCGCAGACGGTCGGACATTGGCTGGATGGCCGGGGCCCGCATCTGTCCGTCGTCGGGGCCGAGTGAAGAACAAGATCTTGTCGAAGCGTCGTAAGATTCTCGTTGTGCTGAAAGGCTACCCGCGCCTTTCGGAGACATTTATCGCCCAGGAACTGCTCGGTCTGGAGAAGGCGGGGTTTGACCTGACCTTGATCTCGATGCGCCGGCCAACCGACAAGAAGCGGCATCCGGTGCATGACGAGATCAGGGCACGCGTCGTCTATTTGCCCGAGTATCTTCACGAAGAGCCGATCCGCGTGCTGATGGGGCTGTTTGCGAGCTTCCGGCGGCCCGGGATCAAGGCTCTCTGGCAGCGCTTCCTCAAGGACCTCCCACGTGACATTTCCCGCAACCGCTTCCGGCGGCTTGGACAGGCGATGGTGCTCGCACGCGAATGGCCGGATAGCGGCGAGTGGCTGCACGCACATTTCATCCATACCCCTGCCTCCGTGACCGAATATGCGAGCATCCTCACTGGTGTGCCCTGGACCTGTTCGGCCCATGCCAAGGACATCTGGACATCGCCGGACTGGGAGTTGCATGAGAAGCTTGGCAGCGCCCGCTGGACGGTGACCTGCACGCGAAGCGGCTATGAGCACATGCGCACCTTGACCCCCCGCAAGGACGCCGTGCATCTGAGCTATCACGGCCTTGATTTGGCGCGTTTCGGGCATTTCGGCGGCCAGCGATCGCAGCGCGACGGCAGCAACCAGGCGGACCCTGTCGTCATTCTCAGCGTCGGCCGTGCCGTCGAGAAGAAGGGCTACGAGACGCTGCTCAAGGCACTCGCACTGCTGCCCGGCGACCTGAACTGGCGTTTCGAGCATATCGGCGGCGGCGACAAGCTGCCGAAGCTGAAGGCACTTGCTGCGGATTTCAATCTGACGGATCGGATCAGCTGGAAGGGCGCACTCGCACAGGAGGACGTGCTCGATCACTACCGCCAGGCCGATGTTTTCGCGCTTGCCTGCCGGATTGCATCCAATGGCGATCGCGACGGCCTGCCGAATGTATTGGTGGAGGCATCGAGCCAGCGCCTGCCCTGCGTCTCGACGTCGGTATCCGGTGTGCCGGAGCTTCTTGTCGACGGTGAAAACGGCAGGCTGGTGCCACCCGAGGATCCTGCGGCGTTTGCAGCGGCACTCGAGGCACTGATCCGCGATCCTGCCTTGCGGTCGCGGCTGGGAGATGCAGCCGAAAGACGCGTGCGCGAGCATTTTGACCACGAGGTGAGCATCACCGAGCTCGGCCATCTGTTTGAACAGGAATGGCAGAAAGCCTCATGAACGCGCCCCGGGTCTTTTTCTATGTCCAGCATTTGCTTGGCATCGGGCATATTGCCCGGGCAAGCCGCATCGCGAGCGCGCTTGTCAGCGACGGGTTCGACGTCACTGTCGTGACCGGTGGGCTGCCGGTCCCGGGGTTTCCGGGAGTCGGCATCAGGACGGTGGCTCTTCCAGCGGTGGTGGCAAGCAATGCCGGTTTTTCCGGACTTGCGGACAGCAATGGTGTTGCCGCCGACGAGGCGTTCCTGCGCAAACGTCGGGATCTGCTGCTCGAAGCCTTCCATGATACAGCGCCCGACGTCGTCATCATCGAAGCGTTTCCTTTTGGCCGCCGGCAGATGCGGTTCGAGCTGCTCCCGCTTCTTGATGCAATCGAGGGAGCCCATCCACGGCCGAAGCTTTTCAGCTCTGTGCGCGATATCCTGCAGCAGAACCGGAAGCCCGGGCGCGACGAGGAGACCGTGGCGCTGGTCAGAGACCATTTCGACGGCGTCCTGGTGCACGGGGATCCGAGCTTCGTTCGCCTGGAAGATACCTTTCCCCTGACGGCGGAGATTGCCTCCAAGCTCCTCTATACCGGCTTGGTGGCGGCCCCGCGGGCGGCTGATCCTGAAGAGACCTTCGACATTGTTGCATCCGCTGGTGGCGGAGCGGTCGGCCTCGACCTGCTTCGCGCGGCCAATGGCGCGGCCGCGATGTTGCCGGCGAACCTGCGGTGGCTCCTGATCAGCGGGCCGAACCTTCCCGAGGCGGACTTCGCCAGCCTTTCGAAGGCAACGCCCTCGAACGTTACGCTGACCCGGTTTCGCAAGGATTTCCCATCGCTGCTTCGCGGCGCGCGGGTTTCCATCTCGCAGGCGGGCTATAACACCGTTGGCGATCTGCTTCAGACCGACTGCCGGATGATCCTCATTCCCTTCGTTGCCGGTGGAGAGACGGAACAAACGGTCCGCGCGGAACGGTTGAGGACACTCGGGCTCGCCGAGATCCTGCCGGAGGCCGGTCTGACGTCCGAAATCGTTGCCAATGCGGTCAGCGCGGCGCTCGCAAAACCGCGGGCAGCCTCGGCATTTCTCGATCTCGGGGGGGCCGGCAAAACGGCATCAATCATTCGGTCCATGATTGGGTGAAAGCCTCGCACTTTGCAAAAATGATGTGATATAAACAACGTCCCGGCGAGAATCGGCATGACGATGGAAATCCGATGCGCCTTGTTTTCGTTATGAGATCCGGCGGTCCGGTTGCATGATCCTGTTTTCGGCATTCCCTTTCGCTTCGCCGCAGGTTCATTGCCCCCAGATTTCCCAGGCAACTGACGGTTAGCAATGGAAAAAAGCCTCGCGCGTTACATCTGGTCGAACACGCGGCTGCAGCAGCTCTGGATTTTGACAGTCGTTGCAGTCTCGATGATCCCCTACTTTCTGTCCTTCGACCTGCCGAAGCAGATCGTCAACGGACCGATTCAGGGCTCGGGCTTCGAGGGCGAAGGCGCAACGCAGACGTTCATGCGGTTGTCCTACACCTTTCCGTTCATCGGCGAGGTAGAGTTCTTCAAGGGCCTCCAGCTTGATCGCCTGCAAATGCTGATGGGGCTCAGCCTCGTCTTCCTCGCGCTAGTCGTGCTGAACGGTCTCTTCAAATTCTACATCAACACCTACAAGGGACGGCTTGGCGAGCGCATGCTGCGCCGCATTCGGTTCGAGTTGATCGACCGGGTACTCCGCTTCCCGCCGTCGCATTTCAAGCGCGTCAAGTCCGCCGAGATCGCAACGATGATCAAGGATGAAGTCGAACCGATGGGCGGCTTCACCGGGGATGCCTTCGTTTCGCCTGCCTTGCTCGGCGGTCAGGCGCTGACGGCGCTCGCCTTCATCATCGTRCAGAATTTCTGGCTCGGGATGATTGCCGCGGGGATCGTCGGCGTGCAGGCGGTGGTGATCCCGCGCATGAGAAAGCGCCTGCTCGAGCTTGGCCGCCAGCGTCAGCTGACAGCCCGCGAGCTGTCCGGACGCGTTGGCGAAATCGTCGATGGCATCGGCACGATTCACGGCAACGACACTTCGAATTTCGAGCGTGCCGACATCGCCACCAGGCTCGGGCTGATCTTCTCGATCCGTTATGACCTCTACCAGTGGAAGTTCCTGGTCAAGTTCCTGAACAACTTCCTGGCCCAGGTCACTCCATTCCTGTTTTACGCCATCGGCGGCTATCTCGCGCTTCAGGGCCGACTGGACATCGGTCAGCTCGTTGCGGTCATCAGCGCCTACAAGGATCTGCCGGGTCCGCTCAAGGAACTGATCGACTGGGATCAGATGCGCCAGGATGTGCAGGTCAAATATCAACAGGTCTACGAGCAGTTCAACGTCGAGCCGCTGATCGACGGCAAGATACAGGATATCTCGTCAGAAACGATCGGCGCCCTGACGGCTCCGCTCGTGGTCACAAATCTCACTGTGAGTGACGACAGCGGCGCGCGGCTGGTCGACCACGTCTCGGTCGAAATCAAGCCCAACGAAACGGTCGCGGTCGTCGGCCCGAACTCGAGTGGTGCCGAAGCCTTCGCGGAAGCCCTCGGTCGGCTTGTGTGGCCGGATTCCGGCCGCGTGACGATCGATGGCCATGACCTTCTCGATCTGCCTGAATCCATTACCGGCAGGCGCATGTCCTACGCCTCTGCCGACGCCTACTTCTTCCACGGGACGCTCAGGGACAATCTTCTTTACGGCTTGAAGCATGCCCCGATGCGCGACCCGCAGTACGACGGCAAGGAGGCTCTTGAAGCCAAGTGGCATGCCGAGGAGGCCGTCAAGGCCGGCAACCCGACAATGGATATCAACAGCGACTGGGTGGACTATCAGGCTGCCGGCGCAACCGGCCCGGAGGATATCCTGACGGCGATCCGTCCTGTGCTCGATGCGGTCCTCATTTCACAGGACATTCTCGACCTGGCGCTTCGATCGACCGTCAACACGAGCGTGCATGTGACGCTTGCCGGACATATCGTCGATCTGCGTACCGCACTTCGCAAGCGCATGCAGGAGTCGGAGCTCGGCAATATCGTCGTGCCGTTCGATTTCGATGCGTTCAATCCGCAAGCCACTGTCGGCGAGAATTTGCTCTTCGGCTCGATGAAGCGGCCGATGATGAACAATCGCCGGCTGGCGGCCCACCCCTATTTCCAGGCGCTCTTCCGCGACACCGGCCTCAGCGACGATCTCTACGGGATGGGTCTGGAGATCGCGGAGAATGCCGTTGAACTCTTCCATGATCTGCCGCCGGATCACCCGTTCTTCCAGCAGCTGACCTTCATGACGGCGGACGATATCCCGACCTATCAGGCGCTGCTGCAGAAATTGCAGAGCCGACGGTTTGATGATGCAACGCCCGAAGAGCGCTCTGCAATCATCCGTCTCAGCTTTGCCTATATCGAGCCGCGGCACCGTTTCGGTCTTCTGACCGACGCGCTGATGGCCAAGATCGTCAGCGCCCGCAAACAGTTCCATGAGAATATTCCGGATGATCTTTCCGCCGTCATCGAGCGGTATGATCCGGAGGGCTTCATCTCCTCGGCAAGCCTGATGGACAACGTCCTGTTCGGGCGCATCGCCTATCAGCAGGCGGACGCGTCCGATCGCATCCGGGCCATCATGGGCGAACTCTTCGACTCTCTCGAACTCTTCGACGACGTCTTGTCGATAGGGCTTGAGTTTGATGTCGGTTCTGGCGGCAAGCGCCTGACGATGGCGCAACGGCAGAAGCTGAACCTTGCCCGTGCGCTTCTCAAACGGTCTGACTATTTTGTCTTCAACCGGCCGTTATCCGCGCTCGACCAGCGTGTTCAGGATCAGATTACCCGAAATGTGGTCGAGGGATTGCACAAGGAAGGCGAACAGCCGGCCATCATCTGGGTGCTTTCGAACGCAAAACTTGCGGAATTGTTTGATCGAATCCTGCTGTTTGACCGCGGTGCGCTGGCCGAGGCAGGCAACTTTCCGGAGCTTTCCGAACAAAACGGTATGTTCAAGGAACTGTTATCGTAATATCCTAAAGAGGGACAATAAAGATGGTGCCCCCTTGCGAGGTGCCACGGTCAAGCGTCGCGCACCGGAAAGCGTGACGGGGGTAGTACGTATATGTTGCTGAGAGACGAAGTCGAAATGCTGCGGCGGGTGCCGATTTTCTCGCGAATTGCACCTGCAAAACTCAAATTGTTGGCCTTCACTTCCGATCGCATGACATACAACGTCGGGCAGGACCTCTTCCATCAGGGGGATCCGGGGGATGCAGCCTATGTCGTCCTGTCCGGAACGGCCGACATTCTTGTCCACTCACCTGCAGGCGACATCAAGGTCGCCGATGTGGAACCCAACTCCATCGTCGGTGAAATCGCCATATTGTGCGACGTATCGCGTACCGCGACGATTCGCGCCACCTCGCCCCTGGAAGTGCTGCGCATCAGCAAGGAACACTTTCTTAAATTACTGAGTGATTTCCCCGAAATGGCCGTCGAGATCATGCGCGTGTTGGCAGACCGTCTGAACCATACAACAGCGGAATTGACCGCAGCGCGCGCGGCGAAGCAGCCGCAAGTAGCCGCGATGTAACGCTTCTGCTGTTTTTCGCGACTTTGCAGCAGATCCTGTTCAATCCGGGTCATATCCGCAGCCCCTGGTAGTTTGCGCATTCTGCGGGCCTCCAAGTGTTCGCGGGCTCGTCGCAGAGCCGACACCTCGTCAACGAGTTGCGAGCGATCCTGTTGTCACGCGGGCAACCTGATGAGCCCGCCGGCGGAATTGTCGACGCGCTTGCGTCAGCTTATGGGCGAAAGCTCGACGCGCCGCTCATCACAGCGTTTCGCACGACACGAGAACGCCCGCGCCTCGCGCATATACATCTTTGAGCGAGCAGTCTCGTCCCGCAACGTGTCGAGCTGGTCGCAGATCGTTGTCAGCTCGACCGATCGAGAGTCGCGATTAGCACATCGTGGTCAGCGCATGCCATTAACATCCTCCCAACAAGCGCTTCGTATTCGCTAGCGGACGCAATATGGGGGGGCCGGGACGTCGAGGGGGTGAGGCAGCTCGCACCAGTCCGTCGGCTCCGGTCACACCGACAAGATGCGCCCGGTTACAACACCTTTGTCGTCGCCGCGCGCAACGGCATAATTGGCGACCACGTGGCCGGCATGCCTTATGACAACGCGGCCAGCCAGCACCACAACCTGTACACCTTCACCGATCAGGCGCGAGGGAGCGGAAGTGCCATTCGTATCGGGTCGATCGAACAGTCTGACTGAACTTTGCGAACCAGATCCAGCAATTGTGCCAGGGGTGGCCGTTCCGCGAGCGGGCTTAGCGCTTAACCCTTTAGCAAGACGGTCAGGTTTGTCGCCTGCAGTTCCATGTTCTTGCTGATCAGCAACCTCGCGCGTTCATCGATCCGGATTTGCTTCAAATGCGACTAGCTCTCGAAGTCGCGGCCAGCGATCGCGTTCTTTTCCTTGGGTATTTCGCGGCACGTGGATCCGCCCGTATTCTAGAATCGACGCATCGTGAGTTTAAATTGGACGGACATTCACTTTAAATTGGTCGGCGATTCACCGGCGGCCGTACGGCTGTCATCCCGCTCCTCCCCTCGCGCAGGCCGAAATCCGGCCGGCTCCTTCCGGCCGAATGTCGGATTGACTTTTCGCAGGAGAAGAACTTGAGAACAGGGGCTCTGCCCGCATTGGGCGAGGGCATGATGAACGTCCTGCTTGCCAGCGGTTATCCTGAAGTCCCCAGAAGACCTCCATAGCCAGGTGCGTCTCATCGACCTATGTCCCAGCCTGGTTCTGGATCGCGACGTACAGGAAACGGCCAACATGCACATCAAATTGAACCGGGCAGCAGCGCAAGTATCGAAGGTATAACGCCATCGCTTTCCCTTCCAGATGTGCCACAAAGTATTAGAGGCATGGCCAGAAGAGGGTGTCGGAGATAGTTGAAATATCATTTAAACAAACAGAGCAATTAGGGCTCCCCGATAAAAAGCGATGGATGCTCTCGAGTTCTTGAAATGCGCCAAGCAAAACCAGGGCAAGTGATGCAAAGAATCCAGGTGTTTCCACTAGCTAAGAGCACGCCTTTTCGTGTTGCAAATGCATTTGCTCCTTTTGCTGCGCTTGGCGGCATCTTCTCCTTCGTGGCCGTTGTAATCTTCGGATTTGGCAAAGGGGAATCGTGGATGACAGACTTCTACTGGTATTACGCCGGGGGAGTTTGCTTTCAAAACGGCAGCAACATGTACGATGTGGGCTGCTTCGGTCCTATCCTACAGAAGCTTACTGGCATCCAAGCGTTGGCGGGTCTTCCCTACCCACCGCACTTCGCGCCCTTTGCAGTGGGAATAGCCTTTCCCTCGATTTCTCTATCTTCACATCTGTTCTTCTCGGCAAGTATCGTCATCTCGTTTGCAATGGCATTTGTGGTTGTAGAAACCGAGCGTAAAGTTCGAGCAACAGAGGTGGACGATGTGCCGTTGAGCCATCTATGGGCACTCCTCATAGTGCTCGGAAGCTCTGGCGTCTGGGGCGCGGTCTGGTTGGGGCAAATCTCGCTTCTGATTGCGTTGCTTGTATGGATTGCATTTCGCCAAATTCATCTTGGCAATACTGTTGCAGCGGGGGTATTGCTCGCGATCATTTCGGTTAAGCCGCAGATGGCGTCGCTGCTTTTCCTTTGGGTCCTGCTTCACGGACGCTTCAGGGTACTAATTGTTGCTGCCGTCGTCGCTGCTCTCATGAGTTCGTATGTGTTTGTGGAAATGGGGATCGTGCCTGCGATTAACGGATGGCGGAGCGCTCTTGCGACCTATCAACAGTATCCAATGAACGCACTGGGTGGCGAGACAATCATGGGGCTGCCCAGTCTTTTGGCATTGTACGGAATAGCAATTCCGTTGCCGCTGGCGACCGCAATTGGAGCGCTAGCGCTTTGCTATCTGCGTTTCCGCAGCAAAGTGCCTCCGTTCTCGCCAATCGCGTTGAGTACGATTTTGCTCGTGCAGATGATGGTGTTCTCACGACCGGTCGACACAATCCTGATCGCTCCAGCCTTCGCCCTCTTCTGGCCCAGCGAACGTTCGCATCCGTACCATCTCATCTTCTTTCTATTTTCTATTGCGATGTTTTGCTTCCCCCAACAATTAGTCATGCGGATGTTCCCTTTTCCTGAAGCATCCCACTTCCGCACATTGCTGATAACAGTGCTGACCATCTTGTTCGGTCGCCAAATGCTTCTCGGTGCAATTCGCTTTGAGTTCCGGAAGGCAGATCAGTGAGTTGCGTGCCAGTCGACAGCGGAGGCAACCCGGGCCTTTTCATTGTTGTCACAGCGGATCGCGGAGCGTTCGGAGCGCCATCTGGTATTCCAACGGACAATGGCAACTTGGCCGTTGTGAAGGCGATCGTCGATCGCCCCGGTTAACGCTTCAAAAGCAGATTGCAGAGCCTCATGTTCCGACAGATGCGCTCGGCCTCCGATGCGGCGGCGAAAATAAAGTGACGGAAGGCCCGCCGCCGTAGACGCTATGACCGCTGCGCTAGTAGCCGATCTGCGCCTGGATGGATGCGAAGGCAATAGGACATCGTCCACGCCGAGAACTGCCATCGATGCTGCTGGCGCGGGCAAACTCTTTCCGAAGCCTTCTAAATGTTTCGGCCTCGTCGTTGCCCAAGGCATTTGACGTGTAAACTTCTTCTATTCACGTAGCGAATGCTGACTGACAGCGCGCTACCATAACCGTTGCGACGGATACTGCCGCTCGGTGATCTGACGCAAGGCGTTTTGAAATCGCCGCTGAAATTGGCTTTGCCCATGAAAGCCTTCTTGCATCAATTTCAGGGAGGAAGGCGTCACGAAGCTTGTGGCTGTTCAGACCATGCCTGGCGAATTCGTCAAGAATCTACGCAACTTACTCACATTGGTTAGTCAACTCCATCGAATTGATATCAGTGTACAATCTGGGCAGGCAACCTAGCGGCTGCTAATGATGGAAGGTAGTTGAGGGCAGCAAAAGGGGCGTCCAATGGCTATCGACCAGAGTATTGGGAACGCGCCTCCGCTGGTCGTGGATCTAGATGGCACATTGATCCGATCGGACCTTTTGGTCGAGTCGGCATTTGCTTGGCTTGGAGCCAGTCCATTAAGAGCGTTCGCGCTGCCTCAACTGCTAAGCCGCGGCAAGGCCGCGCTGAAAGCCGCGATTGCAAGCGAGACCCCCATCGATCCGGCTTACCTGCCCTATGACGAGCAAGTACGGGCGCTGATGGAGGATGCATGGCGCCAAGGCCGAATGGTTTATCTCGCCTCTGCGAGCAACGAACGGTATGTCGAGGCTGTGGCGTCTCATGTTGGTGCCAATGGTTGGTTTGCCTCCAACGACACTGAAAACCTGTCCTCCAACATCAAGGCTCGGCACCTAGTGGATTGCTTCGGCGAGCAAGGCTTCGATTACGTGGGCAACGATCAGGCCGACCTCCCTGTATGGGCTGTTGCTCGAAAAGGCATCGCCGTTCATCCTGATCCGGGAGTCCGACGGGAGCTGGCTGCTGGTGACACAAAGGTAGATATTATCGAGACAACGCAGGGTCAGGCAAAGTCTTGGATCAAGCTCATTCGCGTACATCAATGGTCCAAGAATGCGCTCGTATTCGTACCCTGGCTGACGTCCCACCACTTCGATATCGGATCGCTGCTTGTTTCGATCGTCGCATTCTTTGCCTTTTCCTTCGCCGCCTCAGCCATCTACATCGTCAATGACCTTGTCGACATCGAAGCCGATCGCAAACACCCCTCCAAAAAGCAACGCCCCCTTGCTGCGGGAACAGTGCCAATTCTGTCCACAATTCCGCTTATAGGCGGTCTACTCACCCTTGCAGCAGTGTTGGCAGTAATCGCGGGGCCGCTCTTTGCGGTCGCGCTAATCGCCTATTTAGTGCTGACGACTGCCTATACGTTTTATCTCAAGCGGAAGATGCTTATTGACATAGTAACGCTGGCGGGGCTCTACAGCATCAGGATCGTCGGCGGCGCAGCGGCCATTTCGGTGCCTATATCTGAATGGTTGCTCGGATTTTCGCTGTTCATTTTCACATCGCTCGCCTTGATCAAGCGCTATGTTGAGATGGCAGCTCGACTGGATGCGGACCTTCCAAACCCAACCAACCGCAACTACCGCAAGACAGACCTGGATATCATCGCTGCGCTGGCCGCCGCTTCAGGTTTCAACGCGGTCACCCTGTTCACGCTTTACATTTCTTCGGACACTGTGCGGAAACTCTACTCTAATCCCGAGTTCCTGTGGGTGATCTGTCCAATCATGCTGTATTGGCTCGGCCGGGTTATTATGATGGCACACCGCCGCATCCTAGATGACGATCCAATCGTCTTTGCGGTTCGCGACCGGAACAGCCGGCTCGCCGGCGTCCTCGTCGTCGCCATCCTGGTCGCAGCAACCATACCGTTCTAACGGAGGGAGTTGGATGAGGCCGCTTGACATCCTGCTAGTACTCGTGAGCGTGAGCTTGTCGTCACTGTCCCAAATTCTGCTGAAGCGGGGGATGATCAGTCAAGCGATACAGGCGGCAATCGGCCAAGGTGGGCCCGGTGGCGTTGTTGCGGCCCTCGCAGCCTCGCCCCTGGTCATCGCTGGACTCGCCAGCTTTGGCCTAAGCGCGCTCGTATGGCTTTTCGTGTTGTCGCGCATTCCCCTGTCACTCGCCTATCCTTTCGTGGCACTCGGTATCGTCGTTACTGTGTTCGCAGGCTCGGCACTGTTTGGCGAAGTTGCGACACGGCAGTCGCTCCTGGGCGTTGCGCTCATCGTTTCCGGCGTCGTGATGGTTGGACTTGCAAACCAATGAACTTATCAACGCATTGACGGCCACGGCTGCGAGGCAGCCAAGTCTTGCAGCCGTGCTTATTGCGTCTGGACCAACCCGAGCCAAGGGCCGAAGTCTCGGGCCTTGGCATGCCACGCGCTGAGTACCCCAATGCAGGAGATCGACGCCACGCTGCGTGCGGCGGCACGATTGGCGGCAGGTTGGACAATCCCTCAGTCAGCGAGCTGATCTTCACGTCGAGCTTTTCGCCAATCAGTTGATGGAAGCGTATCGACAATGCCTGATCACTCTCGGCAAGCATGCCATCTACATCGAGTTCGAACTTTCACCGGCCCGTTTAAAACGTTACCCGCGTTACAGCACGATCGCGTGCAACAGGTTGGCGACATTGTCGATATGGATAGCCCGCAAAACAGGCGGTGTGCGCGAGGCTACCGAGCGTGCCGGGGACAACTCGCTTTCCTGCTGCCCCTTACAGGCCCGACTTCAATTCATCGAAAACGCATTCTGGAAGTTGAAGGCCATGTCACGGAGCCGTGCGGAGCGCATGGTAGATGTTTTAGGGGACGCGGTTGGCGCGATCCCCATTCCCGTTTGCAGATTGCACAAGCTACTTCAGAGTTGTGGGATAGACCCGGATGAACGGATCTTCGTTACTCGCGCTGTTCGAGCGCTCTGCTGAAGGCCAATGCCGCAAGCGTACAGACCGCGCCGGACAGCAGGTAGTAGCCAACGAAAGGCAGACCAAAGTGGCTGGACAGGGTCAGCGCGACGAGCGGGGCAAAGCCGGCGCCGACGAGCCAGGCAAGGTCGGAGGTAAAGGCCGCACCGGTATAGCGATAACCTCTGCCGAAGCGCGACGAAATCGAGCCGGTCGCCTGGCCAAAGGACAGTCCGAGGACGCCGAAGCCGATGATCACGAAGGCACTCTGTCCCCCGGAGCCGGCTGCCATCAGGAGCGGACCGACAAAGCTGAAGATTGCAATCAGCACGGCACAGATCGCAAGCTGGGCACGCCTGCCGATGAGGTCTGCGATCATGCCGGAGACGACGATGGCGACGAGACCGACCACGGCGCCAATGATCTGCACGACCATGAAACCGCCTATCGGCTGGGTTCCGTAAAGATACACCCAGCCCAGCGGGAAGATCGTCACCAGGTGGAACATCGCGAAGCTCGCGAGCGGCACGAAGGCGCCGAGCAGGATGTCGCGACCATGGACGCGCACCACGTCGCGGATCGGTGCCGCTTCAAGCTCGTGCTGTTCCAGTGCGGAGCCGAATTCGGGCGTCATGACCAGACGCAAACGCGCAAACAGCGCAACCACGTTGATCGCAAAGGCGACAAAGAACGGATAGCGCCAGCCCCAGCTCAGGAAGTCCTCACTGGACAGATTGGCGATGAAATAGCCGAAAAGCGCGCTTGCCAGCGCAAAGCCGATCGGGGCGCCGAGCTGCGGGATCATCGCATACCAGCCGCGGTGGTTTGGGGGCGCGTTGAGTGCAAGCAGCGACGCCAGGCCGTCCCATGCGCCGCCGAGCGCAAATCCCTGGCCGAGCCGGAAGAGGGCGAGCAACGCGATCGACCAGGCACCAATCTCGCTATAGCCTGGCAGGAAAGCGATCGAAGCCGTCGAGCCCCCAAGTAGGAACAATGCGATCGTCAGCTTGGCGCCGCGGCCATAGAAACGGTCGATGGTCATGAACACGAGCGATCCCACCGGGCGCGCCAGAAATGCGAGCGAAAAGATCGCAAAGGAATAAAGCGTTGCCGTTAGTCGATCGGGCGCGAAAGGAAAGACAAGCTGAGGGAAGACCAGCACGGATGCGAGGCCATAAACGAAGAAATCGAAGAATTCGGACGCGCGCCCGATGACGACGCCCATCGCGATGCTGCCGGCCGATATCGGCTTGTCGGCATGAATTCGCCGCGCATCCTGCTCCATCGATGTGGACGATGGTCCGTAGTGTGTTGTACCTGCCATTAAATGCCTCCCTCGTTGAGGCACCTGTGGCAAAGCGCCTCACTAGCGATCTTGATCAAACCACTGCGCTTATCAAGTCCGATCGACGCAAATAGTTCATCATCCGGCTTGAAAATCAGATGTGGATGAAAAATCACGGTCGTGCCGCGAAATCAGCCTGCAAAAGACTGGCATGATCGGCGCGTGCGGATATATTAGCCCTTCAAAATGGATTGTGCGCAAGAATCCTTCGAATTTTCATCAGGATTTTGACATCCTGCGCCACGTGCCTTATCCCGCAGTGCGGCATTTCTGTTGCACTGCGACCAAACACCTCATGTTGCTATCAGGTACGGTGCTTTAGTCGCGGTCTGGATGAAACAACAAGAGCATAGAGACGTGCAAAAACTGCCAAAGTTTTCCCGCCATCTCCTCATTCTGCCCCTGCTTCTGACGCTGGCGGGATGCAATTTGGTGGTCATGTCGCCTTCGGGCGATATCGCCATGCAGCAACGCGACCTGATTATCGTGTCGACGGTTTTGATGCTGCTGATCATCGTTCCGGTGATCTTTCTGACGCTGCTGTTTGCCTGGCGCTATCGCCGTTCCAATACGGCTGCCACCTATGATCCGGAATGGCATCATTCCACCCGTCTGGAAGTGGTCATCTGGTCAGCGCCGCTGGCCATCATCATCGCGCTCGGGGCCATCACCTGGATCAGCACGCACAAGCTCGACCCATTTCGTCCGCTCGATCGGATTGACGCCGAGCGCGCCATCCCGGCCAATACCAAGCCGCTGACCGTCGAAGTCGTCGCACTCGACTGGAAATGGCTGTTCTTCTATCCCGAACTCGGGATTGCGACCGTCAATGAAATGGCAGCGCCAGTCGATGTTCCGATCAGCTTCAGGATCACCTCCTCGTCGGTCATGAATTCCTTCTACGTGCCTGCGCTTGCGGGCCAGATCTATGCAATGCCCGGCATGGAGACCAGGCTGCATGCCGTCATCAACCAGGAAGGCATCTTCGACGGCTTTTCGGCCAACTATAGCGGCGCGGGTTTTTCCCACATGCGCTTCAAGTTCCATGGAGTAAACCAGCAGGGCTTCGACCAATGGGTTGCGCAGGTCAGGGAAAAGGGAACTGCCCTCAACAGGGATACCTATCTCAAGCTCGAACGGCCGAGTGAAAGGGAGCCGGTGCGTTACTTCTCGACCGTCGACAAGGATCTCTTCAACGCGATCCTCAACATGTGCGCGGCCCCCGGTCAGATGTGCATGAACGAAATGATGCACATCGACCGTATGGGTGGCGGCGGCAAGGAAAGCGCCGAAAATCGCGAGAAGCTGCTCTACGACAACCGCCACTCCGATCAGGCCGGTGGCAGTCACGAAACGCCTGCGGGCGAAAGCCCCGATGCCAGCGAAACCAAGCCGGCAGACGCTCAAAACGGCGCCGGCCAGTCTGGCGACACGCAGACGATGCCAGGAATGCAGCATGACGGGCACACAATGCCCGGCATGGACCACGGCACCGGCAGCGACCCGGCGCCTGCGCAATCAAACAGCAATTAGACCTGGCGCTTTGCGTCGATACGACATCAATGAACGGGTTCATCCATGTTTTCCAATCCTGACCTCCTGAAGTTCATCTTCGGTCGGTTGACCCTAGAATCGATCCCCTATCACGAGCCGATCCTGGTCGTGACCTTTGCGGCAGTCGCACTTGGCGGCATCGCGCTTCTGGGTGTTGTTACCTATTTCAAGCTTTGGGGTTATCTCTGGCGCGACTGGCTGACGAGCGTCGATCACAAGAAGATCGGCATCATGTACGTCATCCTGGCGCTCATCATGCTGCTGCGCGGCTTTTCCGACGCGATCATGATGCGTCTGCAACAGGCAATCGCCTTCAACGGATCCGCCGGCTACCTGCCGCCGCATCACTACGACCAGGTCTTCACGGCCCATGGCGTCATCATGATCTTCTTCATGGCCATGCCGTTCGTCACGGGCCTGATGAACCTCGTCGTGCCGCTGCAGATCGGCGCCCGCGACGTTTCCTTCCCGTTCCTGAACAATTTCTCGTTCTGGATGACGACCGCCGGTGCGATCATCATCATGATCTCGCTCTTCGTCGGCGAATTCGCCCAGACCGGCTGGCTTGCGTATCCGCCGCTGTCGGGAGCCGCCTACAGCCCGGGCGTCGGTGTCGACTATTACATCTGGGGTCTGCAGGTGGCCGGTGTCGGCACGACACTATCGGGCATCAACCTGATCGCGACGATTGTGAAGATGCGCGCACCCGGCATGAGCTTCATGAAGATGCCGGTCTTCACCTGGACCGCGCTCTGCACCAACATCCTGATCGTCGCGACTTTCCCGATCCTGACGGCGACGCTGGCGCTGCTGTCGCTCGACCGTTACGCCGGCACGAACTTCTTCACGAATGACCTCGGCGGCAATCCGATGATGTATGTGAACCTCATCTGGATCTGGGGTCACCCGGAAGTCTACATCCTCGTGCTGCCGGCATTCGGCATCTTCTCCGAAGTCGTTGCCACCTTCTGCGGCAAGCGTCTCTTCGGCTACGCTTCGATGGTCTACGCCACCTGCGTGATCATGATCCTGTCCTACCTCGTGTGGCTGCACCACTTCTTCACGATGGGTTCGGGGGCAAGCGTCAACTCCTTCTTCGGCATCACCACGATGATCATCTCGATCCCAACAGGGGCGAAGATGTTCAACTGGCTGTTCACGATGTACAGGGGACGCATTCGCTACGAAGTGCCGATGCTGTGGACGCTCGGCTTCATGGTGACCTTCGTCATCGGCGGGATGACCGGCGTTCTGCTCGCCGTTCCGCCCGCGGACTTCGTGCTGCACAACTCGCTCTTCCTGATCGCCCACTTCCACAACGTCATCATCGGCGGCGTGGTGTTCGGCCTGATGGCTGGCGTCACCTACTGGTTCCCGAAGGCGTTCGGCTACAAGCTCGATCCGTTCTGGGGCAAGATGTCCTTCTGGTTCTGGCTGATCGGCTTCTACTTCGCCTTCATGCCGCTCTACGTGCTCGGCCTGATGGGCGTCACGCGCCGCGTGTCGCAGTTCGAAGATCCGTCGCTACAGATCTGGTTCATCCTTGCCGCCTTCGGCGCCGTCCTGATCGCGATCGGCATCGCCAGCTTCATCATCCAGCTCGTCGTCAGCTTCTTCAAGCGCGAGGAGCTGCGCGACACGACGGGCGATCCCTGGGATGGCCGCACACTGGAATGGTCGACCTCGTCGCCGCCGCCGGACTACAACTTCGCCTTCACGCCCGTCGTCCATGACCATGATTCCTGGTACGACATGAAGGCCCGCGGCTATGCCCGTCCGCTGGAAGGCTTCAAGCCGATCCACATGCCGAAGAACACCGGAACCGGCGTCATCCTCGGCGCGATCAGCGTCGTGCTGGCATTTGCCCTCATCTGGTACATGTGGTGGTTGGTCGTCCTGTCCTTCGTCGCCATGATCGCCGTCGCGATCGGCCATACCTTCAACTACAATCGCGACTTCTATATCCCCGCCGAAGAAGTCACGGAAACGGAACGCAAGCGTACCGCGCTGCTTGCCGAGCAGGTGTAAGACCATGAGCGATGCTGTGATCGACAAGGCAGACAAGCCTGAATTCTACCTCACCGAGGAGCACCATCCGGAAGGCAGCACAATGCTGGGTTTCTGGCTCTACCTGATGAGCGACTGCCTCATCTTCGCGGTGCTGTTTGCAACCTTCGCCGTCCTCGGCCGCAACTTTGCCGCTGGGCCCTCGCCGGCCGATCTCTTTGATCTGCCGCTGGTGGCGATCAACACCTCGATGCTGCTTCTGTCCTCCATCACCTACGGTTTTGCGATGCTGCAGATGGAGCGGCAGGAGAAGGGCGCCACACTCTTCTGGCTGGCTATTACCGGCCTCTTCGGCCTGGCCTTCCTTGGGATTGAACTCTACGAGTTCTCGCACCTGATCCACGAGGGCGCAGGTCCAACCCGCAGTGCCTTCCTGTCCGGCTTCTTCACGCTGGTCGGCACGCATGGCCTGCACGTCACCTTTGGTATCGTCTGGCTGATCACCCTGATGGTGCAGGTGTCGATCCGTGGCCTGATCCCGGAAAACCGCCGCCGCCTGATGTGCCTGTCGATGTTCTGGCACTTTCTTGACGTCGTCTGGATCGGCGTCTTCTCCTTCGTCTATCTTATGGGAGTCCTCGGATGACCTCTAACGCACCAGTAACCGAGGACGCCCACGAAGCCCATCATGGTCACAGCCATGGTCATGTGGCCGCCCACGGCACCTTCAAGAGCTATATGATCGGCTTCGTGCTGTCGGTAATCCTGACAGCGATCCCGTTCTGGCTGGTCATGGCCGGCGTCTTCGAAAATCCATCGGTAACGGCCGCATGGGTCATGGGGCTCGCGGCTGTCCAGATCGTCGTTCACATGATTTTCTTCCTTCATATGAACCCGCGCTCGGAAGGCGGCTGGACGATGATGGCGTTGATCTTCACGCTTCTGCTCGTCGCCATCGCGCTCGCCGGCTCGCTCTGGGTCATGCATCATCTGAATACGAACATGATGCCGATGAGCCCGGAAATGATGAAGAATATGCCCTAAAGGCAGGAGCGGGCGGTGGTGACGCCGCCCGCAAAGGTTTTCTGGCAATGGCCGACATCCCCTCCGAGAACGCACAAAGACAGCATACTGCCGCCGGGCTTGCGATATTCTGCGGTGTCATGCTGGTGCTGATTGCAGCACTGCTTGCGCTTGGTGTCTGGCAGGTCGAGCGGCTTTCCTGGAAAGAGGATCTGATTGCCCGCGTCGATCAGCGCGTCCATGCGGAGCCGGTTCCCGCGCCAGTGCGCGCGCGGTGGGGACAGGTCAGCCGCGCCAATGACGAATATCGCCATGTGACTGCCGAAGGGATCCTGCAAAACGACAAGGAAACGCTGATCTACGCGTCGACGTCGCTCGGGCCCGGCTATTGGGTGATCACCCCGCTCAAGCTGGCCGACAGCACCTCGATCCTGATCAACCGCGGTTTCGTCCCGACGGACAAGCGCGATCCGGCAACACGCAGCGAAGGGCAGATTGCAACCCCGGTGAAAATCACCGGACTGCTGCGGATTACCGAGCCTGGAGGCACGCTGGTCAAGTCCAATGATCCGGCCAATGACCGCTGGTATTCACGCGATGTCGCCGCGATCGCCGATCGTCGCGGCGTGGCAGATACCGCCCCCTACTTTATCGATGCTGATGCGACGCCAAACCCAGGCGGCCTGCCGGTCGGTGGGCTGACGCAGATCGCCTTCCCCAACAACCATCTGGTTTACGCGATCACCTGGTTTGCGCTTGCGGTCATGGCCGCTGGACTGCTCGCTTTCGTCGTCCGCGGCGATTTGCGCGCGCGTCGGTCCTGATCAGACGGCCTTGCTCCGGGGAAAGAAGCGCTCAGCCATATGTTCGCCAACCGCATAGGCCTGGCTGACGATCTCGGGTACGAGGTCGATGTCAGGCAGACTGCCAAGGCCGAGGGGCCCGACGGCAAACAGTCCATCGACCGTTGATCCATCCTCGAGACAGGGCTGTCCCCGCTGATTGACGGCAAGCCCGAGCGACAATTCGTCTACCAGGGCCAAACCTCCGCTCACAAGGCTTGCCAGCAATGGCGAAGTCAGTTGCGGAGCGCGGCAGCGACAATCCAGGATACGCTCGGCATGAACGATCTCGTCGGCGTGCGAGCCGGCGGGCCGGAAGAAGAGACCGCTCAGGCCCTGCCGACCCACGACGCCACGGCGCAGTACGGTATTGCCACTGACGAGCTCGCTTTGGAGACGGGCGTAGATTGCCTCCGGCAAGCGGTTGCGGTGGCTGTCATAGATCGCCCGCAAGTGCCGGTTGAACTGATGCTTCTGATGGGCTGGCAGTGCGCGCCACAGAGAGCGGGCGTGTTTGCGCAACCCGTTCATGACGGATTGCCAGCTTCTACCCTCTTCCTCTGCCTCGCGGCAGGCCGCGCGGATGAAACGCAGGATGTCAGGGAGGTTTTTTGGCAGCGCGTCGGCCGGAAAAACCGGGTCGGCGGAGTTCGGCGTATGGCTCTGCGGCAGGAAGCCATGTCGGGAAAGGATGGTAACCTGCCCCGCGTAGCCGGCGTCGCGCAATTGCAGGAGTTGATCGACAACCCTGATGCCGCTGCCGAGAAGGACCGTGTGTGGGCGCGCGACCAGGCGCTGGGCTCTCACCTGCGACGGCTCCTGCCCAGTCTCCTCGGTTTCCGGCAGACCATAGCCAGTGGCCAGTATGACGGTGTCGAATAGGGGATTGGCTGGATTGGCGCTTTCGAGGAGGAAACGGTTGCCGTGGCTCTTGCGGATCGCCACAACCGGTTCATGACACACCTGAACCGTAATGTCCTTGCGGGCGGACAAGGCTTCCGAGAAGCGCTGGTAGACGTAGTCGCTGAAAATGTCTTTCGGCACGAAGATCTGGCGAAATCCCGGGATCGCCGCAGGCACGGCGGCGCGGAATTCCGCGTTGCTACAAAGCCAGTCGTTGAAATCATCCGTATCGCCCACCGAGACGGAAAGATCGCGAACACGCGTATTCAGGATCGTCGAGGTCCGCGCCGACGAGAGTGCCTGCCCTCCGCTCACCGAAGAGTTGGGGTCGAAGAGTTGCAGATGAAAAGGCAGGCGTACTGTCTTCATCAGCGCGATCGCCATCATCATTCCGGAAAAGCCGCGGCCGACAATGGCAAAACGCGGCACGGCGGAGATCTTTGCTGCCGCCGCTGACTTCGAAGAAAACAGGCCTTGAACCGTCATCTCAACTCCCTTGCGACCGTCTGCGCATCGTGTCTCGATTGAATTCAACGCGGGAAAAAACGCTCGCGCGTTGAGCTGGTTCACGCGGTTTTGAACCGCCCTATAGTCTATCAAACTGGTCGTGTATCAAAGCGCCAAAAGATGATTTAGGCAAGCCTTTGTTCCGAGTGCCAGCGTCTGGAACGGATAAGTGTCTGAAACCGTTTTAACATTTCGAGACGCCATGGGCGGTCAAAATGGTGCTTCCTAGTCTTTGTTGCACTCACGATAAAATAACCAGTTGGTGAATTCTTGACTTGAAGGGCCGAAAGGAATCGGCAAAAGTAAGGGCGCTAATCAATCCCTTCATGGATTCGACGTCTTTCCGGACCAACGTCCGACCACACCTCTGTTTTGGAATATGACCGTGAGCAGCAATGCTTTAACACGCGCGACGAAGCCATCCGCTTCGATGGCGAAGGCGACCGCGGCAGGCTGGGGCAAGGGCCTCTTTACGCTCGTCCGCATCACCGTCATGGCGTTCCGCCATCCCTGGCAATCTGGTTTCGCGATCGGCGCAACCCTTGTCGCCTCGACCTTCCAGCTGATGATCCCGCGTCTGCTCGGTCGGGCGGTCGACCACACGCAGGTCGCGATGGAAGGCGGGCAGGCGGGACAGATCGCACAGGATGCGCTGCTGACCACGGCGCTGATGCTGCTAGGCGCCAGCGTTCTGCGTGGCATCTTCACGATGATCCAGAACTACTACAGCGAGAGCGTCGGCCACCACATGGGCTACGAGCTGCGTCTTGCCTGTTACGAGAAAATCCAGCGCCTTTCCTTCAGTTTTCATGACAGCGTCCACTCTGGCGATCTGATCACCGTCGGTCTGCTCGACCTTGAAGGCGTGCGCATGTATTTTTCGACGGCGCTGGTACGCATGGTGCTGTTGACCACGCTGATCGGTATCGGCGCCTACATGCTGCTTTCCACCGATGTCGTTCTCGGCTTGCTTGCCTTGAGCTTCGTACCCTTCGTTGCCTGGCGTTCCTCGGTCACGCAGTTGCGGTTGCGCGCGACCTGGCTCGACCTGCAGGAGCGGCTGTCGGTGCTGACCCGGATCATGGAGGAAAATCTCGGTGGTATCCGCGTGGTCCGGGCCTTTGCCGCCCAGGCGCACGAGATGATGAAGTTCGAGGGCGCTTCCAAGAACGCCTTGACGCTCGCCCATCAACGCGTCGGCATCCGTGTCATCAATACCAGCGCCATGACCTTCTCCTTCTTCGCTGCCATGGGCCTCGTCCTCTGGGTTGGCGGCGGCAAGGTGATGGCTGGCGAGATGACGGTCGGTACGCTTACTTCGTTCCTGACCTTCATGACGATCCTGCAGATGCCTGTCCGCCAGCTCGGCCTGATGGTCAATGCCTTTGCCCGTGCCTCCACCTGCGGCACCCGGCTGTTCAATTTGCTCGACCTCGAAATTGCCGTGCGGGATGCCCCTGACGCCAGGGATCTGGCGCTGACCGATGGGACGCTGCGCTTCGAGAATGTAAGCTTCGCCTATCCGAGCTCACCGATGCACCAGGTCTTGAGCAACGTCTCCTTCGAGGCAAAGCGCGGCGAGACGATCGGCATCGTCGGGCCACCCGGCAGCGGGAAGTCGACGCTTGCCCATCTGATCCCGCGCTTCTACGACGTCAACAGGGGCAAGATCACCATTGATGGACAGGATATCCGCAAGGCGACGCTGCAGTCGCTTCGTCGTGCGATCGCCGTTGTCCAGCAGGACTCCTTCCTGTTCACAACCTCGATTGAAAACAACATCGCCTATGGCGACCCCTGGGCAAAGGAAAGCCGAATCGAGCGCGCGAGTGAAAGTGCCCAACTGCACAATTACGTGCTCGGCCTGCCGACCGGCTACGGCACGGTCGTTGGAGAACGCGGTGTGTCGCTCTCGGGAGGACAGCGCCAGCGCCTGTCGATCGCCCGTGCCCTGATGTTGAAACCCGCCGTCATGGTCTTCGATGATTCAACGGCGGCAATCGATGCGGCCACCGAACAGCGCATTCGCTCCGCGATGCGCAAGTACGCGGCTGATCGCGTGACCATCATTGTTGCGCATCGCCTGAGCTCGCTGATGCATGCCGACCAGATCCTGTTCGTCGAGAACGGGCAAGTCGTCGAACGCGGCACGCACGAGGAGTTGCTGGCCGCGGGCGGGCGCTACAAGGCGCTCTACGATCTGCAGGTACGGCCAGGCGATGAGGCGCTTAGCGCCTAGGGAGGAATGAAATGGCCGAGGAACTGGAAACCGAACGCTCCGACGTTCGCGAGGATGGGCGCCGACCGCCGCGCGCCGTCGTTGGCTCGCATCGCATTGAAGAGGAGATGTTCGGCAAGGCCTTCGACGGCAACATCATCAAGCGCATCTGGGCGTTCGTGCACCCATACCGCAGGCAGGTTCTGCTATCGGTCGCTGCCGTCCTGACGTTCACGGCCATGCAGCTGCTGATCCCGCTGATCATCCGCTACGCGATCGATCACGGGATGCAGCCGGGTGGAAGTCATCAGGCGCTGACCTTTGCGATGATCGCCTTTCTCGCCGCGATCCTCATCAACTACTGCGCCAGCTACTGGCAAGAGACGCTGGTGGGCAACGTCGCGGAAGAGGTGCTCTTCGACATCCGCAAGGCGATGTTTTCGCATCTCCAGCGGGTTTCGCTCTCCTTCATGGACAAGACCGAGGTCGGCCGTCTCATGTCGCGCCTGCAGGGCGACGTCAATTCGATGCAGGAGTTCCTGGAAACGTCGGTCCTGTCTGTCGGCGATATCACGCTTCTGTTCGGCATCGTCTTCGTCATGCTCTATCTCGACTTCAAGCTCGGTCTTCTGACGCTCTCGGTCCTGCCGATCCTGTTTGTCGTTCGCCTCTTCTGGCTGCCGCTGGCGCGCAAGTCCTTCATGGCAGCACATGAGACCAATTCCGTTGCCGCAGGGGCGCTCGCCGAGGCCATCCACGGCGTGCGCGCCGTCCAGAGCATGGATCGCCAGGGCGTCAATTTCACGCTCTATGACGACAAGGCCAGGGCAAACCTGAAGGCACACCTGACGGCAGCGCGCTATGCCCAGGTGATGGTGCCGATCGTGGATTCCCTGACCGGCGTTGCCATGGCGCTTGTCATTGTCGTTGGCGGTGCACGCGTTCTCAATCAGGCGCTCGATGTCGGCGTGCTCGTCGCTTTCCTGTTTTACATCCAGCGTTTTTTCGATCCGATTCGCTCGCTGACGCTGCAATATTCGGTGATGCAGCGCGCCATGGCCTCCGGACAACGACTGACCGAGGTTCTTGATGTTCCCGTCGAAATCAGGGACGCGCCTGACGCAAAGGAGCTTTCCGCCGATATGGATGGCTCCGTCGAGTTTCGCGATGTGGTGTTCGGCTATCATCCCAAGCACCCGGTCCTGAAGCATGTAAGCTTCAAGGTGAACCCTGGCGAAACCGTTGCGCTTGTCGGGCCAACCGGCTCCGGCAAGTCGAGCTGCATGTCGCTGATCCATCGCTTCTACGATGTTCAGCAGGGACAGGTTTTGGTCGGCGGGCATGATGTGCGCGACCTGACACAGGATTCGCTCGGCAACCAGATCGCCATGGTTCTCCAGGAGCCGTTCCTGTTTACGGGCACGGTGTTCGAGAACATTCGCTATCACAAGGTGGAAGCGACACGCGAACAGGTCATCGAGGCGGCCAAGGCGGTCGGCGCTCATGACTTCATCATGCGCCTGCCGCAGGGCTATGACAGCATGCTCGGCGAGCGCGGCGGCAATCTCTCGCTCGGCCAGCGCCAGCTTTTGAGCTTTGCCCGTGCGCTGGTCGCCGATGCTAAAATCCTGGTGCTGGACGAGGCAACCGCCAATATCGACAGCTATACCGAGATGCTGATCCAGAAGGCGCTCGTCAAGCTGCTCGAAAACCGAACAGGGCTGGTCATCGCACACCGCCTCGCCACGATCAGAGAGGCGGACCGCATCATCGTCCTGCAGAATGGCGAGCTGATCGAAAGCGGTAACCACCAGCAGCTGATGAAAAACCGCAAGCTCTATTCGCGGCTCTATAACCTGAACTACGCGTCCTTCGACGATATTCCGGATGCTGTGCTCGAAGAGACGACGGCGAACGGTTCAGCGACTTAAAATCTCGCCTTCCAAGCAAGTCACTATTCGAAGAGGAGGATCTTCCATGGATTACCGCAAGCTTGGCCATAGTGGAGCAATTGTAACCGCCTACTGCCTCGGCACCATGACGTTCGGTGCGGAGGCCGACGAAGCTTCCTCGCACAAACTGCTCGACGATTACTTCGCCTGGGGCGGAAACTTCATCGACACAGCCGACGTCTACAGTGCCGGCAAGTCGGAAGAGATCATCGGGCGATGGCTGAAGGCGCGCCCGAGCGAGGCAAAGCAAGCCGTGATCGCGACCAAGGGACGGTTTCCGATGGGGTCAGGTCCGAACGACATCGGCCTTTCGCGCCGCCACCTGAACCAGGCGCTCGACGCCTCTCTTTTGCGGCTCGGCGTCGAGCATATTGATCTCTATCAGATGCATGCATGGGACGCACTGACCCCGATCGAGGAGACGCTGCGCTTCCTCGACGACGCCGTCTCCGCCGGCAAGATCGGCTATTACGGCTTCTCCAACTATGTCGGTTGGCAGATCGCCAAGGCCGTCGAGATCGCCAAGGCCCGCGGTTACACTCGCCCGGTAACGCTACAACCGCAGTATAATCTGCTGGTGCGCGACATCGAGCTGGAAATCGTCGCGGCATGCCAGGATGCCGGCATGGGGCTACTGCCGTGGTCGCCGCTCGGCGGCGGCTGGCTGACGGGCAAGTACCGGCGCGACCAGATGCCGACGGGCGCTACCCGCTTGGGGGAGAACCCGAGCCGCGGCATGGAATCCTACGCCCAGCGGAATGCGCAGGAGAGGACATGGGCGATCATCGAAACGGTAGAGGCGATCGCCAAGGCCCGTGGTGTGAGCATGGCACAGGTCGCCCTTGCCTGGACGGCGACGCGACCGGCGGTAACATCCGTCATTCTCGGAGCGCGTACGAGCGAGCAGCTCGCAGACAATCTTGCTGCTGCAAAGCTGATCCTTTCCGAAGAGGAGATGACGAAGCTTAGCGATGTCAGCCAGCCGCATGTGGCCGACTATCCCTATGGGGCTGGCGGCACAAACCAGCGCCATCGCAAGATCGAAGGCGGGCGGTAGGATTGGTGTGCGGCCGGAATTTTCCGGCCGCCTTATTCTTCAGAGGCGCACGCCGCTCGCGTCGTCGAAGAGGTGCAGTTGCGATGGATCGACGGTCACGCCGACCGTTTCGCCTGCGCGTGCTGTTCCCCGGCCCGTCTCGACGATCGTCAGCTCAGGCGTTGTCGCCGCCGTGACGAAGGTGGATGAGCCGGTGGATTCCACCACGGCGACAGGCACATCGAAGGTGCCCTGCCCCGGTGCCGTTACGCCGATATGCTCCGGACGAATGCCGGCAGTCACCTTGCGGCCCGGCTGGATCTGATGGTCGATCGCGATCTTGTGCTTCACGCTGCCGAGATCGATGGTCAGGCTCCTGCCGTCTTCGCCTGCTACCGCCGGGATGAAGTTCATGGCCGGTGAGCCGATGAAACCTGCAACGAACTTGTTGGCAGGCTTGTCGTAGAGATCGAGAGGCTTGCCTTGCTGCTCGATCACGCCCTCGCGCATGACGACCACATGGTCGGCCATTGTCATGGCCTCGATCTGGTCGTGGGTGACATAGACCGAGGTGGCATGCAGACGGTCGTGCAGCGCCCGGATTTCCTTGCGCATGTGAACACGCAGTGCGGCATCGAGGTTGGAGAGGGGCTCATCGAACAGGAATGCTTTCGGATGGCGGATGATGGCGCGGCTCATTGCTACGCGCTGGCGCTGGCCGCCGGAAAGCTCGCGCGGGTAACGCTTCAGCAGATGCGACAAGCCAGTTGTAGCAGCGACCTCCTCCGCCGCCTTTTTGGCTTGCGCCTTGGCGACGCCGCGAATGCGCAGGCTGTAGGTCAGGTTCTCCTCCACGGTCATGTGCGGATAGAGCGCGTAGGACTGGAAGACCATGGCGACATCCCGCTTGCGCGGCGGCACGTTGTTCATCAACTCGCCGGCGATCTTCAACTCACCCTCAGAGATACTCTCAAGGCCTGCGAGCGAACGAAGCAGTGTGGACTTGCCGCAGCCGGACGGACCGACGAGTGCAACAAAGGTGCCCTTTGCGATCGACAGGTTGATGTTCTTCAGGGCATGGAACGCGCCGTAGTGCTTGTTGACGCCGCTGAGCTCGATCTGATTGGTCATTTGAGGGCTCCAGAGGTGAGGCCGGATACAATGCGGCGCTGCAAGAGAACGAAGATGGCGAGGATCGGCGTCACATACATCGTGGCGTAGGCCATGATGTTGTTCCACTCGTTGGTGTTCGGCCCCATGAAGGAGTTGAGACCGACACTCGCCGGCTGAAGCTCGGCAGCCTGGATCATCGACTTCGAGTAGACGAACTCACCGAAGGCCTGCATGAAGATGAGGATGGCGCTGACGAGGATGCCATTGCGGGCAAGCGGCAGCACGATACTGAAGAAGGCACCGACGCGGCTATTGCCATCGACGAGCGCGGCCTCCTCGAGTTCCATCGGCACCGCCATGAAGGTGGCGCGCACCAGGACGACGAAGAAGGGCATGCTCTTGGCGGCGATCGCGATGATGACGGCAAGGCGCGGATAGTCGAGCATGCCCAGTTGCGAGAAGCCGACGAAGATCGGGGTCACCATCAACGATGCCGGCAGGACCTGCAGCATGAGGATCATGAACAGACCGATATCGACCCAGACGTTGCGGTAGCGCGCCAGAACATAGGCGCAGCCGACGCCAAGAACGGTGATCAGGGTAACGGCGCCGACGGCGATGACCAGCGAGTTCCAGAGATACCGGCCCATGCCGCGGCTTTCCCAGACATAGCCGAAGGTTCCCCATTGCGGGTCGCCCGGCCAGAAGCTCGGGGGCGTTGCGAACATCTCGGACCCGCCCTTGAGGGCCGTGATGTACATCCAGTAGAGCGGGAACAGATAAATCGCCGCCATGAGGATGGCGATCACAAGCATAATTCGATTGCGTGTCGTATCGCTCATCCGCGCACCTCATGACGTGTGGAGCGGACATAGACGACCGAGGCGAACATGACGAAGATGATCATGATGACGGAAATGGTCGCGCCCTTGGCGAAATCATACTGGCGGAAGGACAGGTCCCAGGCCCAGTACTGCGTGACGTTGGACGAGTTGTTCGGGCCGCCCGAGGTGATGGCGGCAAAGAGATCGAACTGCTGCAGCGTGAAGATCAGTCCAAGTGCGATGATGGCGCCGATCGTGGAACGCATCATCGGCAGCGTGATCGTCCAGAAGCGTTGCCAGGCATTGGCACCGTCGAGTTCGGCGGCTTCATAGAGGTCACCGGGGATGCCGGACAGGCCGACCGACAGCAGGATCATGTTGAAGGCGGTTCCCAGCCAGACATTGGCGATGATGACCGCATAGAGCGAAAAATGCGGATCGGAGCGCCAGAAGATGTTGCTACTAATGACGCCGCTCTCCTTCAGGATGAAGTTGAGGACGCCGAAATCGCCCGAGAGAATCCAGTTCCAGATCGCTCCGACGACAAGGCCGGGCATGACCCAGGAGACGAGAAACAGGCCGCGCAGCCACGAGGCGCCGGGGAAATTGACCCAGAAGAACAGCGCCAGGCCAAATCCGATCAGAAACTGACCTGCGATCGAGCCGACGACGAAGATCACCGTATTGCCGAGGATCGGCCAGGTTTCCGGCTGGGCAAAGAGATCGGTATAGTTCTTGAAGCCGACGAAGGGGCGCGAGAAGGTTCCGAGGCTGAACATGTCAACCTCCTGGAAGCTCATCACCACATTGTAGATGAGCGGCAGTCCCGCCATCAGGAACAGGAAGGCCAGCGGAAAGGCGACCAGGGTGATGTCGAAGCCGCGGCCGTCTCTGACGCTTGAAAGAATCCGTTTCATCGATCCTCCAATACTCCGAACGGGGCTGCCTGAAGCTTGCGCTGCAAGACAGCCCCTGCCGGGAGGAAATGGTAGGGATGGCCCGAAAGCCATCCGGTTATGCAGAGTGGATTAACCGAGCACGGCCTTGATCTTGTCGGCAGCCTGATCGAGCGCGTCCTTCGGGCTCATCTGGCCGGTCAGGGCAGCCTGGATCGCGTCCTGGATCGCCTTGGAGATCTTCGGCCATTGCGGATTCGGGCCGCGAGGCTTGGCGTACTTCAGCTGTTCGATGAAGACCTTCAGCGCCTCGTCCTTGAGCTTTTCGCCGGTTTCCGGGATGGTGATGTCGGAACGGGCCGGGAGCTGGCCGTAGTTCTTGAACATCTTGTCGTCCTTCGAGGCAAAGAACTCCAGTGCCTTGAAGGCTTCGGCCGGATGCTTCGTGCTGGAGAAAATGGCCCAGTTGAAGTCGCCCATTGCCGAGGAACGCTCAGCGCCTTCCTTCGGAACCGGAAGCAGGGCAACGCCCCAGTCGAACTTCGCCTCCTTGGTCATGCGGTCGAGTTCCCAAGGACCGGAGATCGCCATCGCGGCATTGCCGGAGTTGAAGGTGCCGGTCGAATCCCACTGGCCGCGCGTCAAGGTGTCCGGAGAAGCAAGCTTCTCGTCCATGATCGTCTTCCAGGTTTCAAGCGCCTTGACCGCGCCTTCGGCATTGATGTTCTGATAACCGCCGCCCGCCATCTGGGCCCAGGGAAGGAACTGGAAGGTGCCTTCCTCGTTTGCCTTGGCCGAGAAGGCGAGACCATAGACGTTCTTTGCGGGGTCGGTCAGCTTGCGGGCATCCTCGACAAGCTCGTCCCAGGTCTGCGGCGGCTTGTTCGGGTCGAGGCCCTTCGCCTTGAACATGTCCTTGTTGTAGTAGAGCGCGATCGTGTTGGTCGCCTTCGGCACGCCGTAGTACTTGCCGTCCCATTCGACGGACTTCAGCGGACCTGGGAAGTAGTTTTCCGGCTTGATGACCGACGATCCCTTGATCATGTCGGTAATGTCGAGGAAGGCCCCGCGCGAAGAGAACATCGCGTGCTCGGGGTTGTCGACGGCGATGATGTCAGGGGCCTGGCCGGTGGCATAGGCGCGCATGGCCTCGGTGACGACATCATCGAACTGGATCAGACGATATTCGATCTTGATGCCATTGTTCTGGGCGTTGAATTCCTTGACGAGGTTCGGCGCCGGCTGGATGTCCTTGTCCAGCGACCAGAGGGTCAAGGTGACGTCTTCGGCCTTGGCGGCCAGGCCGAAGAGAGAAACGCCTGCGAGCGCCAAGGCGCCGATCATTGCAAACTTGCGGATACCCATAGTTCTCCTCCTTTGTGGTTATCCTGTCGGAAGCCGGCGATTCCTCCTCGCCGGCCGCGATGTCATCAAACCGGATCGACGACGAAATCGGCGCCCCGGGCATGCTTGAGATGGTTGAGCGCATAGACCTGACCGGTCATTTCCAGCGCGTCGCGATAAACCGGGTCGTGCCAGCCTTCGATATCGATCGAACCGGACCAGCCGGCAAGCCGCAATTCGGAAATGATGTCCGTCCAGTTGCTGTCGCCGAAGCCTGGCGTACGCATGAAGACGAATTTCTCCTTGCCGAAAATGCCATGCTCCTTGATGACGTCCCAGCGGATCGTCGCGTCCTTGCCGTGCACGTGGAAGATCTTCTTGGCCCACTTGCGGATCTGCGGCAGCGGCTCGATCAGATAGACCATCTGATGGCAGGGCTCCCACTCAAGACCGATATGATCGTCCGGCGTTTCGTTGAAGATCAGTTCCCAGGCATCCGGGTTGTGCGCGATGTTCCAGTCGCCGGTCGCCCAGTTGCCGTCCATGGCGCAGTTTTCGAACGCGATCTTGACGCCCTTGTCGGCGGCGCGCTTTGAAAGCTCGCTCCAGATTTCCTTATAGCGCGGCAGGCTGTCGGTCAGCGGCTTGTTGCGGATTCGACCGGTAAAGCCGGCAACGCAGGTTGCGCCGAAGTGGTGCGCATTGTCGATGCAATCCTTCCAGCCCTGCAGCGTCTGCAGGTCGATGTCGGTCGTTTCCAGCGGATTGCCGAACATGCCGAGCGTCGAGATCGTGATGTCACGGTCACCGATGGCGTCGCGCGAGCGTTTGCCGAGTTCGGCCAGATCCTGGCCGTTGGTCGTCTGCCAGAAGAAGGGTTCGAAGCTTTCAAAGCCCATATCGGCAATCTGGCCGATGCGCTTGTCGGCGCCGCCCTTGGAGGCGCTGACCATGGTGCCGATACGAATGGACTTGGCGGGGTTGCTCACAATCGCTTTTCCTTATGCTGAAATTTCGATGCGCTTGCCGGTCTTGGCGCTTTCGATCGCACCGAAGACCATGGCGAGGCTTCTGATATTGTCGGAGCTTGCGGTTTCGGGCCGCTTGCCTGTCTTGATCGCCTCGACGAAGCTTGCAATGACGCTGGCATGGCCGTGCGTTTCTTCTTCGTGCGCGGGCTCGGGAACGTTTACGGGCGTAAAGCCGTGCAGGAGGCCGGGATCCTTGCCGGCGACAGCTGCATTGAATGTATCGCCGCCATCCCAGGTCAGCATGCCCTTCGAGCCGACGAGACGCCATTCGCTTTCCCAGCTCGTGCGCTCACCTTCAGCGCACCAGGAGCCGCGATAGGTGAAGACGACGTCGTCGGAAAATTCGAAGGTGGCATTGGCGGATGCGCCGTGCTTGTACCAGGATCCGGTCGGATTGCGTTCGACGCAATAGACGGCAAGCGGCTTCTTGTCAGCGACATAGCGTGCCGCGTCGAAGGTATGGATAGCCATGTCGAGCAGAAGCACATTGTCCATCTCCTCGCGAAAACCGCCGAAATGCGGGCCGAGGAAGAAGTCGCAATGGATGGCGGTCAGGTCACCGATCGCCCCGCTCTCGACGAAGCGGCGCATGCGGCGGACACCGGAGATGAAGCGGCGGTTCTGGATGATGGCGTGGATCTTGCCGGTCTCGGCGGCGAGATCGATCAGCGCGGCTCCTTCTGCAAGCGAGGTCGCCATCGGCTTTTCGCTGAGAACATGGCAACCTCCCTTCAGCGCCGTCGAGACGATATTGAAACGGGCTGTCGGTATGACGACGTCGAATACGATGTCGGCCTTGGTCCTGGCGATGACGTCGGCAAGATCGCTGCCGATGACAGCGCCCTCAAGACCGAACTCGGTGGCAAGTGCTTCAGCGGCTGCCGGATTGACATCGACGAGGCCCTTGACCTCGATCGCGGCTGCAAGAGCCGGGGTTTCCTTGATGGCGCGCAACCAGCCTTTGGACATGGCTCCGCACCCGCATAGAACGGCATTCAAAATCACGATTTCCTCCGGTGGATCGTTTCCGGTTTTCCTCCCGAAACGCATCCCGTAAACGTTTACGATACTAAGCGGAAACGTTTCTTGGTGTCAATAGTGGTTCAAACAGTGCGAAATGCTGCGGAAAACACCTGCAAACCTAGGGCTTTAGATTAATACGTGCTGCACCGCAGCACGGAAAAAATCTGACTGATTTCGCCGCGGTAAATGGCTTCGGACCTGCGCGTGTCCGGCCCGCCCGTTCCCGATGCGAGCGACAGAGAGGACATCGCTATGCCGAGTGCCGACAACCACGATCAGCGCAAGGCCCAAGACCAAGAGGCAGAGCGCAAGCATCACGCTGAAGAGAAGTCAGCAGATGACAAGCGGGCGGTTAAGGAGCCTGAGAGCGATAGCCGCGAGCGTCAGGCAGGCAAAATAATTGGCAACGGGTAGGCGCTCGTAAGCGCGGCCTGAGCTCACCATCGATTGATATCGCGCTCTCTGTCTTCAACCGCGTATCGCATCGCCTGCTCTCTACTGCACCCCAGCCTTTGCATGTGGTGGTCGAGGAGCGACTGCCGCTGCCCTTCTGCCATGACCGCAAAGACCGCTCTGAAGCGCCTCTCGCTCTCTGACAGGCCATCCAATTGTATCGTAGCAAGGCGCACCCTCTGGAGCAGCGGCGCAAGCAAACAAAAGGCGAAGAAGCCGATGCCTACGCCAACAACAGCAGCCATCACGTATTGCATTGCGACCCTCCAGAAACCGAGGAGAGTATCGGCAAAGTCTAATTCTGCGACAAGCTGCAACGTCGAAGAGGCTTACCGTCGCCCTAATGGCGAAGTTCGAATCGAGCGGATACACCCACGGGGTGGAGGACCTTATCAGCCCTCTTTCAGTAACTCGGGATGGATGGGAACTCGACGTTCACGGGATCGCAAGACCCATGTGCACCACCTTTGTGTACCAAGAGGGATGGCGCAAAGTGCAGCAAGATCAGATAGTTCAACCATTTCAAGGAGAAGGAATGGTGGGCGATGAGAGACTCGAACTCCCGACATCCTCGGTGTAAACGAGGCGCTCTACCAACTGAGCTAATCGCCCTCGCGAAATCGGTCCCGTTTGGTCCGCCGCGTCGGTGGCCGTGATTTATGCGGATCGTGGGGAAACCGCAAGAGCGTTTGTGAAGATTTTTTTTATTTTTTCGGAAGCGCTTTGCAGGGCTCGAACCACTAGGGGCCAACCAAGCCGATGCGCGGTGGCAAATGTCTGCCACTGCGCACTACATGTCACTATTTCTTGTCCAGCGCCATCTGCAGGATCTTACGAACCACATCCTGCGTCTCCAGGTCGACCTGCTCGGCAAGGTCGCTTATGTCGCGGGCGCCCGGGTTCCGCTGCTTGTCACGCATCTTCCGGAACAGCTCCTGTTTCACGTGAGGCTCGACATCACCATAGTACTTCGACGTCGTCCTCACCTGCTTCTGACCGAGGTTCTGGCTGAGCGCCTTCATATCCCGCAAAGAAGCGGCCCATTCATCACAGGGCTTAGCGACTGTGGAGCGGATCGCATGTGGCGTGAAGTAGGGAGCACCTGCGGCAGCGGCCGCCTTCCGTAGGACCTGGCGCACGGGAGCAGCCGTGGTCAGGAATTCAAGCTCGATGCTGTGCCGGCCGATCCACGGCTTGAATGGTGTCGTAGGAAAGAGAGGGGCATCTCCTCCGGCGCGCATTGCCTTCAACTCGGGTGATCCAGTCGATTACAATACCTTCGACGCCGTCTCCTATCGGAAAGCAGTCGACGATGCTCGTCTTGCTGAACTTCGTCTTCACCTCACGCGCGTTCAGGCGGAGCGAGATACCGCCTGCACTGGAAAGCGATGAGCAGGGCCTTCCGACCACGCTGGAGACTATGCCTCCAGCGAAAAGGCGTCGCTCTCGCCCGCGACGAGCTCAAGGGGCCAGATCGTGTTGCGGGCACCCCTGGGATAATGCTCGGCGTAAGCCGGCATCGTCGCGAGCAAGGTCTCGGCGAGCTCGACGCCGAGATCGCGCAGTGACATACGGAAGCAGGTTAGCGATGGCTGCAGAAATTTTCCGCGAGGTTCCTCACGAAAGCCGATAACGGCCAGATCTCGACCAGGAACGATGCCCGCCTCGTTCATGCGCCGATAGAGACCAATCGCCATCAACTCGTAGATCAGAATGATGGCCGTCGGCTTGCTGTCGAGCCGTAGCATCTCATGACCGGCCTGATAGCCGCCCTGCTCGCTCGATTTGACGCGGATCACCAGCGACGGATCATAGGCTATGCCGTGGCGCTCCAGTGATTGGCGATAGGCATCGACGAAAATATAGCCGAGGTTGATGTCATTGGATGGCGCCGCGATCGCGATACGGCGATGTCCCTTCGACACGAGACGATCGACAGCGCAGGCTGCAACGCCCTCGAAGTCCAGATCGATCCAGGGGTGGCTTCCGCCGGAGGTGCTGCGGCCAAGCGCGACAAAGGGGATCTTGGCCTTCACCAGAAGATCGATGCGCTTGTCGACCCGCTGCGTCGCCGAGATGATCATCGCATCGACGATGCGTCGCGCGACCATGCGCTTGAGGTATTCATGCGGATCCTCGTCGTTTGGGCACGGCAACATCAACAGATCAAGTTTGTGACGGGACAGCACACTCTGCAGGCCACCAGTAACGCCGAGGAAGAAGTTGTCGCTGTTTTCGACCGTTTCCTTGCTGGACTCGATCATCAGGCCGATGACATTGGTCGTGCCCTGGCGGAGGCTCCGGCCGGACTGGTTTGCCACATATCCCAGCTCCTCGGCCGCCGCGAGCACGCGCTTGCGGGTTTCCTCGTTGACGTCAGGCCTGTCGTTCAGCGCACGCGAAACCGTCCCGATCGAAATGTCGAGATGCTTGGCGAGTTGGCGAATTCCCTTCATTTGCGGCAATCTTCCTCCCGGATTGAACGCGTCAGGTCCTTATCTGCCATACAAAAACGTTTCCGGAAAGCGCGATTGCAACCCGCAGCCGTAGCGTCAATTCTTGCTCAGGCAGCGGTCGATAGCGTTACTATCGCTGCCAAAGCGCCGGCAGCGGCTCCGACGGATTTCGCCAAGGCGTCGGGCATTCGCGCATGTCGTGACGGCGACAGCAGTTGAAGTAATTCCGAAAGGCCGGCGCCGATAGTGCAACTGATCGCAATCAGCATCGGAGACTGCGAATAGCCAAGCACAAAGAAGAAGGCCATCGCCGCGAAAGCAAGGCTTCTGTCAAGATTGACGTGAGTGATCGTCCGCGGACGCAGCCGTATGGGAGCGACCGTCACGAAGAGGATGAAGACAAGCAGTAGCCATGCGATTGCTTGGGCAACGACGACGAAGGTCAGCCCGCTGGCAATTTGGTCGGACACGTCGGACATCCTGTCGTCGCCGGTTTGCAAGAAAGTGCAAATTACAACTATGCGAAGAAAGCGAAAGCCTCAAGAATACCGTGCATCTGCAAAACCCTCGGCATCTCTTGAAGAGCACCGTCCTTTTGTGAAAGGCAGTCATCACACCCATCGCCTTCAGCGAGGTGTCATACAGATGACTGCACGCTCGTTCTCGGGCCAATAGACGTCCGTGATCTATAGAGGAATTGCTCCGAATCGGAGAGTGCAGGAAAGCAGCGGGCGAAACCGACGCATCGCGTTCGCACCTTGCAAACACTTGCAAACGATGGCGAGCTAGTAGGCGTTGCGGCGGCCGATCACGGTGCCCATCGTCATGAAGACTATTTTCAAATCGAGCCACAGTGACCAGTTATTGATGTACCAGATGTCGTGACGAACGCGGTCAGCCATGCGATCCACGGTCGGAGTTTCGCCTCGGCACCCGTTGATCTGGGCCCAGCCTGTCAGGCCCGGCTTGACGTGGCGGCGGGATGCGTATTGGGCAATAAGCGCTCCGTAGAGATCATCGTGCGCCAACGCATGCGGACGCGGGCCAACCACCGACATGTCACCTTGTAGGACGTTCCAGAATTGAGGGAGTTCATCCAGGCTCGTTGATCGAATGAAGCCGCCAACGCGGGTCACGCGAGGATCATTGCGTGTCGCCTGGCGCACGTCAGCGGCATTTTCCATGACGGTCATGCTGCGAAACTTGAGGATGCGAAACGTCCGGCCATTGTATCCCTTTCGGGACTGCACGAAGAAAATCGGTCCCGGACTGTCGAGCTTGATGGCGACGGCAACCGCAGCGCAGATCGGGAACATGACCACCAGCGCCGCGATCGAGAAGGCGATATCGAACGCTCTCTTCAGCCCGCGTTCGTAAAGCTCGAGCGGTGGGCGGTGGGTCTGAAATACGCGCCGTTCTCCGACAGTCTGCGCGAAGCCCTCGACGACGTCACCGACCACTCCGCCGAACATGACGTTTACCGGCACACAGAACTGGCGCAGGGTGTTCAGACACTCCTCGAGTGCCCGCAAATTGCCGTAGTCGCTCCAGGCAACCAAGACCTCGTCGACTTCGCCTATGCCGCTCTTCACATAAGCGTCGCTCGTGGAAGCCAGCGAATGATCACCCTCGGAAATTCGCATCGTATGCTCTACGGAGAGACCGCTGAGGGCGGCACGTTGAACGACCGGTTCCGTCGACATCGTGCCTGGGCAAACAAGCAGGACACGGCGGGTGCGGAACGCGGCACGCGCGATCGCCCTGCTAAGGTGGCGATACCAGAGCAAGCGCAAAGCCACCAGTCCGCTCAAAGAGAGGGCCGCACTTGTGACGATTGAACCCAGCGATATCGCCATGTCGATCTTGAGGAACAGGATGACCGCGAGAAGGAAGAATAGGGCGGCGGGGAGAAACGCGACGATCAGTAACAACTGGCGACGGAAGGAGAACATCTCGCTCGATCGATAGGCGTGGACGCTGAACATCGCCAGTACGAAAACCGTTGCCACAAGCAAACCGATCCCGATGTAGCGCAACGGGTCAGCCAGGGTGCCGTAGGTCATCTGCTCATAGAACAAATGCCCTGCGGCGCTTGCCGCAAGGAGGACGACAAAATCGAACGCTGCTGCGATGCAGGTAATCGCTATGCTGTGGAGGCCGAACCATTTCCGGTCGCTCTTGACGGAAAGATGCGGGCCCCAGTTCTGTTCGACTGGAATGGTCATGAAGCACACCCTCAACCCTGCCGTATAGTTAGCATGGGTTAAACGTGTCCAACAATTATCCTCAGATACGCCTTATTGCGTAACGTTGAGACAATTCTTGAATATATAACGAAGCACGGAAAGTATATTTTCGTAATGCGCAGCACAGATTGTATTTTTCGAATGGGTTTCTATTAATTTGTATTTGTGACAGGCGGCTAATCCAGATCTGTTGTTTTCAATCGGCTCACTTTCGCCTGTGGTTATGTGAGATCGGCTTTAGGTGCGCCTAATTCGTCGCCGACCTACGCCATGTTTGCGAGCGGAAGCCAAGTCTTTAGTGCCGGGATCGCCGCCCAACCTGAGAATATTGAGTCTGCCGGGCAAACCGCCGGCCTCGCCTATCGCGGCACGTCCAGCTTGTTGACGGCGAACTGATAGTTGCTACCGGTGCCTGCGCGGGTGACCACCAGCTTGCGTGTCCTTGTTGTGATACGCGCAAAATTCCCGTCCGTCGTAATTGACCGTGCGATCGAAATCTTGGCGGAGTCTATTCCCGGGAACTTTTCCGGGCATGCCTTGCCACCGATGCCATACATGCGCGTGCCGCCTTTTTCGTAGCGCTGCAAAATGGGCCGGCCGCCCGGGTCGGCAAGAACTTTGCAGCCTGGCGCATTTGGTACCGGGATCATCCGGTACCAGGGGCTGTCGCCGAAAGCGCTGAGCACGGATAATGACAGCAGGGCGGAGGCGACAAGAGATAGTCTCAGCATGGCCCGGCTCCTTCGTTGCCAACCCTGCAAAGGTATATTAGCAAACACTGATCGACAAGATTCATCCGGGTTTCGGAAGAGATCTTGGGGCTTGCAGGTGTCCCTACCCCTTTACGGCGCCGGCGGTCATTGAGCCGGAAATCTGCCTGTACATGACGAGACCGAGCACCGCAGGCGGCAGCGCGCCGAGCATCATGACGGCCGATGCAGTGCCCCACTGCACACCGCCTCCGCTGGCGGCAAAGAAGAAGGAGGCGCCGACGGTCATCGGAACGGCCTGGCTGGTCGTCAGCATGAGGCCAAACAGGAACTCGTTCCAGGCGGTGATGAAGCCGAAGATGAAGGTGGTCACCAATGCGGGCCTGACAACAGGCCGGATGATCATCAGCATCACTTGCCAGGAGCTTGCCCCATCCACCTTCGCTGCCTCGTCAAGTTCCAGGGGTACGTCGGAAATGGCGTTGACCATGATGACCAGCGCAAGTGGCGTGTTGACAATCGTCAAGATCAGGCCCAGCCCGAGCCGAGTGTCGAGAAGACCAAGCCATTGATACATCATATAGAGCGGGATGGCGAAGATGATCAGTGGCACGGCCCGCAGGTTGATGATGACAGGCAACAAGGTGCGCTTGCCCGCCTCGCTTCGCGCAATGGCATAGGCCGCCGGGAAGGCCAGAAGGATCGCGAGGCTCGTTCCGATGAGCGAGGCAATCGTACTGTTGAAGAGATACGAATAAATATTGAACCGATCCGTGTGTGTCAGAACCCGAAGGTAGTTCTCAAGTGTCGGCTGGCTTATCCAGAGACCGGGATTGATTGACAGTTCACTCGCGCTCTTCAACGAGGTGACGAGTGTAACGATGACCGGAAAGTTCATTGCGAGCGTAGCAATCGCAAAGACGAGCCAACGAGCAGTGTTCAGCATCGCTACGTCCTCCTGCGGCTGGCAAGCCAGTTCAGACCATAGAGCACCGCAAGCGATGCGACGAACAGCATGACGGATGCCGCAACCGCCTTGCCGATGGCGCCCTCCTTGAAAAAGGCCTGGTAGATGTAGATCGAAAGCGATGTCGTTGATCCCCCGGCACCACTGCCGGTCAGCGCATAAACGTTGTCGAATACGCGAAAGCCATCGATGAAGCGGATGAAGAAGGCGATGACGAGTGTGGGAAGCATCAGCGGCAGTTCGATCCACCACAGGATCTTGAACCACGGGGCGCCGTCGAGCTCGGCCGCTTCCCGCACATCGAGCGGTATCGCAACGTAGGCCATATAAAAGAGCAGAAAGGCAAACGGCGTCCACTGCAGCGTTTCGACGACGATCAGCGTGCGAAAGGCATTGTTGATGTCGAGGAAGGCCGGGCTGTCACCGAACCACAGGAAAAGATAATAGGGCACCGGCCCGGCAAACTCGTGCAGCACAAGCCGATACATCAGGCCGATCATGGCGGGAGCCACCATCAATGGCAGCATCAACGGCGCCATCAGAAACGATCGCTTCGCAAGCAGTGGCGCAAGGAAGATCGCAAGGAACAGGCCGATCAGGCATTCGGCAAGCGCGGTCAGGATGCCGAAGCGCATCGAGAAGGATACAGCCTGCCAGAACTCTCGGTCGACCAGCACAGATGCGTAGTTGCTAAGCCCGCTGAGGCTCGGACTGCGCAGGTTCTCGAAGCTCACGGTAGAGACCGAGTAGATGAGGTTGACGAGAGCAGGAAAGCCCAGAAAGAGAAGCAGGAATGCCACAAGCGGTGCGAGATAAGCTCTGCCTTCGGCACGTTTTACAATAGCCATTATGGTCCGCCGGGTGTGCCGGCGCCAGGCGAAACCTGACGCCGGGTTCGTCCTACTTCTTCAGGAGATCCTGCATGCCCGTCTTCACGTGGGCAAGCGCGTCGTCGAGGCCCTGTTGGCCCGCCCAGTAGCCCGTGAATTCCTTTGCCTGAAGTTCATAGACCGACAAGGCATTGGCGGAGGTGGCGCCGTTCATCACATAGCCATACTTGCTCGCGAACTCGCCGAGTTTGACGAGATCAGGACGCTCGCTGGCGACCTTGGCGACGACTTCAGGCGAAAGGGCCGGAGAACCACCGCTTTTGGCATAGAGAAGTGCGGCATCCTCGCTTGCCAGCCATTTCAGGAACTTGGTCGCACCTTCCTTGTTCTTGGCATTCTTGTTTAGGCCAAGCCCGAGGCCGTGGATGTGATCCGCACGGCCGTCGGGGCCAGCGGGCGGCGCGACGATGCCGGTCACTCCGGCAACGGCCGGCGACTTTTCAGCGTTGGTCAGATCGGCCGCTGCGGCATTCCATTGCAGCGCAGTTGCAGCCTGGCCCGAGCCATAGGCGGCATTGGTCTCGGCGTACTCGTAGCTCAGCGAATCCTTCGGGGAAGCGCCTGCATCATAGAGCTTCTTGTAGAGCTCGAGGCCGGTTTTGTACGCATCGGAATCGATCGTGATCTTGCCGTCCTTGTCCATCCAGTTGCCGCCGTAGGAGCGTGGCAGGGATTGGAAGACCATCATGTTGAAAAGCAGGTTCTTCATCTGCAGGACAGTGCCGTAGCGCACGGGACTTGCCGAATTCGCCTGCTTGCTGAAATAGAGCGCAGTTGCTGCCCAATCGTCCCAGGTCCAGCTGTCGGGATCCTTCGGCTGGAGTTCCTTGCCGAGGTACTTCTCAGCGATTTCCCCATAGGCCTTCTTGGCCGCGTCGTCCTTCATCAGGGCGTCGATGAGATCCTTGCGGTAGTACATGAAGTGCAGGGAGAGGTCTGTCGGCACGCCATACTGCTTGCCATCGAACTGCATCGTCTTGAGGACAGATTCACCAAACACCTTTCCGGCGTCCGAACCCAGTTCGACAGGCTCCATGTAAGGCGCGTAACGGCCGATCGAATAAGTGGCAACCAGATTGACGTCGAAAGCATCCGAGCCGGCGGCCATGTCGGCCTGCAACTTGTCGAAGAAGCCATCGCGGTTGAAGAACAGCAACTGCACCTTGTCGGCGTCGCTGATGCCGGCTTTAGCATTGTAGGCTTCGACCGTAGCTCTGAGCGCGGTTTCCTCCGAGCCGCCTGGCCAGCCGAGCACCGTTACAGTCGCGTTTGCCATGCCCGGCAGTGCGACGCTCGCAAGGAGCGCAGCCAGTGCCGGAAGAGACCTGGTTATGGATTTCATCGTCGTTCCCTTTCTTATATTAGGTTTCATGCCATTCGCTCGCCGCTACTTGCCCTCACCAGCAAGATCAGCAGCGCCAATGATACCGGCGCGGCGGCCGAGTTTTGCAGCCACCAGACGCGGAGTGAAGCGAGGCGACATGCCAGACAGCTGGCTGCGCATCAGATCGAGATAGCCTTCCGCCAGGCCGATGCCGCCGCCGATCACGATCACATCCGGATCGAACATCAGCTGGATATCCCGGCAGAGCGTCGCGGCGCGATTGGCCGAAAGGGACATGATATCGGCTGCCCAAGTTTCACCGTTGCGCGCACGCTCAAAAACCTCGACGGCGTCGATCGGGTGGCCGGCCTTCCGGGCCTCGCTCGCGATCCATCTGCCGGACGTCTGATCTTCGAAGGGAGCCTGTCCCTGCGATGGCGACCGGATCAGGCCAAAGTGGCCGGCAAGCCCTGACAGCGGCTTGCCGTTGATGACAACCCCTCCTCCGATACCGGTCGAGATCGTCAGAAAGACCAGATCATCACCGGACCCCGCCCCGAACCTGTACTCGCCCCAGGCTGCGGCCTGTGCATCGTTGACGGCAAAAGCTGGCTTGCCAAACAGTGCAGCGACGCGATCGACAAGAGGGTAGCGATCGGGAATGGCAAGCGTTGCCGGATTGAGCGCCGACCAGTGGCCGCCTTCGATGAAGCCGGTCACTGCAATCCCGATCCGTTCGTATCGGCCCCGCCAATTTGCGGTACTCTCGGCCACTTTTAACAGCCAGGCGTCCGGTCCGGCATCGCGGGCGGTCGGAACGACGATCTCTTCCAGAACGGTACTGCCTTTGACGAGTGCTGCCATCGTCTTGGTGCCGCCAATGTCGATGGAGAGGACGGTTTCGCGGTTTGCGCTATTATAGGCCTTGGCGATCGCCTCATTGAACCATGAGGTCACATGCTCGGTGCGGGTAATGGCAGAACCAACGACGACCGCAAACGCCCCCGCTTGCGCGGCAGCCAGAGCCTGCTCCGGCGAACGGATGCGACCTTCGGCGATGACATAGGGCGTGAGCTGTCGCATCGCCGCGATGAGCTCAATGTCCGGGTCCACGGGTTCCGGTCCGCCAACATAGCCTGAGAGTGTCGTGCCAACGAAATCGACGCCTGCGGCAAGGGCCCGCTTGGCGTCGTCGAGACAGGAGCAGTCCGCCATCGTCAGCTTGCCCCTCGCCTTGATGACGCGGACCAGTTCCTCCACCGAAGCCGGGCGAGGCCGATCCGTCGCGTCGAAGGCGATGACGTCGGCACCAGCATCGGCAAGCGCCTCGGCGTCGGAGACGAAAGGTGTAATGCGGACCGGACTGTCTGGAAGATCCCTCTTGACGATGCCGACAATCGGAGCGGAAACGACGGGACGAACAGCTTTCACATAGGCAACCGACTCGATCCTCAATGCCTTGGCACCGGCGTTCAGTGCCGCTTTCGCAAAGCCAGCGACGAAATCGGCACGATCCATCGGCCCGCCGGGAACCGGCTGGCAGGATACGATAAGGCTATTCCTGATGTCTTCCCGTTGCACTCGTGACACTCCATTTCGGTATCACGATAAAAGGAAAATACCAGATTACAACCAGTTTGTATCTGGTCTTATCGCTGAAGCTCGACGACGAAGTCGTAGACGTCACCTTTGTAGCGTGTCTCGCAGTATTCCACGATCTGCTCGTCAGGCAGGAAGCACCGTCTTTCGGTCATCAAGAGTGGTGCACCCACCTCGCAATGAAGATGGCGCGCATCTTCGCTGGTTGCTGCTCTCGAACGCATGCGCTGGATTGCCCGTTGCGGCATGAAACCAAGCGCCTCGAGCGCTTCGTATAGTGAATCCCGGACCAGATCGGGCGAGGGAAGAAAGCGCGTCGGCACGGTTGACGTTTCGACCGCGATCGGTGCGCCATCCGCTGTGCGGACGCGTTTCATGCGGATCACATTTGCATTGGCTGACAGCCCGAGCGCCATCATCTCCGTTGGCGAAGGTCGGCTTATGTGTTTGGAAATCCACACACATCCCGCCACCATGCCGCGAGCGCGAATGTCTTCCGAAAAACTCGTCAAGGTCGACATCGACTTCTCGACGCGCGATCCGACCTCCGTCTTGAAGCCGTGGCGGCGATTGAGAAGACCCTCTTCCTCAAGCAATGCCAAGGCTTTGCGAACCGTCACACGTGAGAGTGAGAGGCTCTCGGCAAGAACCCGCTCTCCCGGCAGAACGGCGCCGGCCTTCACGGCATTGGAACGAATGGCAGCCTCAATGGCCGATTTGAGCCGCTTGTAAAGTGGCACATCGGCCGCCGTCAGGCTCAGTTCCTTGGCTACAAGTTCGATCAAGCTGATACCTGGCATGCCTGTCCCCGTAACAGATCGATTGCCAAAAGATTCTTGGAAATCGCCATCTGGAGCTATACTGGTATTATGCCGATCATGCAATTGCTCTCGAATTGCCTTGATCGCGCGGCTATGATCTATGCCGTCAGGCGGCGGGCAGAGAGCACCTGTCGGCGCTCCCACCATACAAGCATGAGGCTGGAGGCGACGATCAGGACTGCGCCTGCCACGACATTGACGGTCGGGACTTCCGACCAGATCAGATAACCGTAGAGAAAAGCCCAGACGAGGCCGCTATATTCCATCGGCGCAAGCGTTGATGCCGGGGCATGGCGGAAGCCCTCATAGAGCAGATACTGGCCGGCTGCAGCGACAATGCCGAGACCGATCATCAATGCCCAACCGAAAAGATCCGGCGTCTTCCACAGCCATGGCAGCATCGCGCCGCAGGCGACAACGAACAGGAAGCTTGTTGCCATCATCTGGTTCAGCGTGCTTTCGGTGCGGCTGACAAGACGAACGAGGACGGTGCTCCACGCCCAGCAGAAGCCTGCGAAGATAACCATCCCCGCCGGCACGAGACTTGGCGCTTCTGCCGGATTGGCGGCAAGCAGCACGCCGGCGAACCCGCCGATGCACGCGAGCCAGCGCATTGGCCCGACGTTTTCCTTGAGAATGAGGATCGACAGCACCACGACCATGATGGGTGCTGAGAAATACATCGTCGTGATCTCGGCGAGACCGAGATGGCGTGCAGCCGTATAATAGGCCATCCATGCCGAAAGCATGAGCCCCGCCCGCAACAGCAGCGATTTCCGGTGCGGGCTCTTGAGTATTGACGGATGGCGCAGCCGGCGGACCATGATGCCGGCGATAACAACAATCATGATGCTGCGCATGAAGAGGATCTGCGGAACAGCGTAGTCCGCCACGAGCCACTTCACGACTGCGTCCTGGATGGCAAAAAGTGAATAACCCGAACATGCGAGCGCAATTCCGACGAGCGGGCTCGGGGCGTGGTCAGGGGATCGTTGGAGCATTGGCCTGCGGCGGGAGTTACGTTTTGTGCGTGACGCCTATCAAGAAGCTCGCCTCGTGACAATCGCAAGAAATCGTAATGCAAAGCTGCGTCGGCCGATGCGGTCGTGGCCCTTCCTGGATACACAACGCGCTGCCTGATGTGGGAAGAACGTCGCATCGGGCCTTGCCTCGCGGGCGCAACTGCGGTGTATCATGCGCCGTCTGACGCAAGGCAGAAGGGTGCGTGTGATGAATGAAGGCAAGTCGGCGCTGTACTTGGCGGCGTCGTGGGCATTATGGCCCGCACTTTTTGCGGCTGGATTGATCGGGGCGGGTTGGGCTTTTCACACAGAGGCACCGCTGTTGTGGTTCAACGTCGTCTATCTGACGATCGTGGCCGCGATCGCAGGGTTCGAGCGGTTGATGCCTTATGAACAGGAATGGCTGAAGCATGATGGCGAAACATTCAACGACATCGCACATACGCTCCTGACAAAGGGGGGCGTGCAGCTTGCCGCGGCAATCGGGGCGTCCGCCCCGATGGCGATTGCCACCGTGGTACAGCCGGCTGTCACATCGGCAACGTCTATATGGCCGGATCACTGGCCTGTCTTCTTTCAAGCTGTATTGGGGTTGATCATCGCTGAGTTCGGTCTCTACGTTGCGCATCGTGCCGCGCACGAGTTTCTTTCGCTGTGGCGGTTTCATGCCCTGCATCACAGCGTCGAGCGCCTGTGGGTCGTCAACACCGGCCGCTTTCACGTTGTCGATTCGCTCTTCAAGATCGCGCTTAGCCAGATCCCACTCTATCTCTTGGGCGCGCCCTTGCCGGTCTTTCTCTGGACCAGTGCCGTCACGGCCTTCATCGGTCTTCTCACCCACTGCAACATCGATGTCAGGACAGGTCCGCTCGACTGGATTTTCAGTACACCCCGATTGCACAGATGGCATCATTCCAAGGTTTTGGCCGAGGGCAACACCAACTATGGCGAAAACCTTGTACTGTGGGATCAGATATTCGGCACTTATTTCAATCCCGCGCGCAGGCCGCCCGCCGAGATCGGAATCAGCGGAAGGGTTGCCGAGGGCTTTCTGGCGCAGCTTCTGCAACCCTTCTCGGCGAAAGGGTTCAGGCAGATCCTGGGGACGAAGCCGCCATCGCTCAAAGGGCCGTCGGTCGGCGCGTCTCGACGGGCGCGTTACGAACCCCAGGGCAACCCCGAACTGGAGTAGAGTTGCCATTCTGCGCGGACCTGTCAGGTGGCAACGATCGGCCGTACAGGGCTCAATGCGGCTTTAAGGGCTGCCCGATGGCTCCGATTGCGAACCGATCGAATGGCCTCTCCCGTAGCGACGCCCGCCCTGAATAACAGTCGACGCACCAAACCGCTGCGCGCATTAAAATCGCGCAGTCGACTGGTCGTCTGTACCGCAAAAAGGAATGGACTTCCTTCGGTGTCTCCGCCGATATGCATTGCTTGAGCGCGGGGCTCATACTCGACGGTTAGACCCTGCATGCGTACGCGCCGCATGTAGTCGACTTCTTCGCTGTAGAGGAAAAAACGTTCGTCCCAGTCGCCGACTATTTGTCGTGCTTTCGAGGAAACCATTAAAATGGCACCGGTTGCCCAGTCGACCTGCCTGGGAGCCTCATAGCTTTCAGGATCTGCAATTACTTCTCCAATCCCGAGTCTGCCTGATATCCGGCCTCCGAGTAGTGCCTCGCTCCAGGCCGATTTGATCGAGGGTTCACGTCGCAAGGAGAGGGAAAGGCTGCCGTCCTGATTCAAAATCCGTGAAACGACGACGCCAACTTTCGGATCTTGGAGCCGCTTCGACATGATGGCCGCTGCCCCTTGCGCGAGCTGCAGGTCAGGGTTGAGGATGAGAATATCCCAGTCGGGCGGCACAATTGCTGCGCCAGCATTGATGCCGGCAGAATAGCCACCATTCCTGCCGGTTTCGACCACACGAGGACTGATCGGATGCGCCTTCGCTATAGCAACGGAATCGTCCTTCGAATTGTTATCTACAACAATAACTTCGAACCTCGAAATTCCTGTCAGGCCAGCGTTTAGTGACGACAGCAGATTGGGAAGAACGAGCGAACTGTTGTAGCTCACAACGATCACCGCAAGCGGCGGCTGTGAAGCGCAGTCCGTTTCGGGCACGGCGCAACTCCCAGCGTGACTGTTCCGTACCGATGCGTCCATACTCATTTCTCCTGCTTTAACAGATGGATTGGCGGCGATCGTCATGCCGTGGTGCGTGGCTCCGGCGGGTCAAGATCAGCCCCGCATCCGGTCGAGAAGGCACCCAAATGAACGCAAATAGGCCAAAGCGAGAAAATCGCTTGCTATCAAACCTGCATGACGGCATGGACGTCCCGTTCGCGTATCGTTGATATGTCCGACCTGCGGCATTGCCGCATATCGTGCCTGGACGAGAACATTTTCTTCTTGTTCGATCAATCTACAGTACATCGATTGAAGTAAGCCGGAATTCCATTCTTATACTATGATATGCTGCAAACCTGCGACATGGAGTGGAAATCACTTGGCCCGTTATTGTGTGGCAGCCAGTTAGACATGCCGTTCATGCCGGCGTTCCCAAATGAGAAACACAGGCATCGCCGCTTTATCTTAACTAGACGTGGAACTGCTTCGGCGCGGGGCGCTTGCGCCGGCTCCGTTGGCGTCTTGAAGTCGCTTCGAGATCGTGTCCACTGCAGTGGTGTAACTGGACGGCTCTGGTCCCATGCTCTCCGGCGTGAGCCGGACTGATCAACGTGCCACTGCCGGCAAGCTGATCAGAGGATCATCGCTCATCTGGCCGATGGTTTCTAGGGTCATGTAACGAGCCC